>CALMML010000018.1 GCA_937868485.1 uncultured Myxococcales bacterium
GGGGGGGGGGGCAGTGGGGCGGGGGGGGGGGCGCGGGGAGCCGGGAGGGGGTACGCAGTGATCCGGGAGGGGGTACGCAGTGATCCCCCCCTAGCCGAGCTGGAGGGTGCCTTCGCCGCAGAGGGTGGTGAGCTGGGTGAGGAGGTCGTCGCTGGGGACGATCTTGTAGTCGGGGGGAAGCTGGGCTTCGACGCGCCAGCGACCGGGCTTTTGCAGCTGGATCGAGACGCGCACGTCGCCGGGGTGGTCGGTGATGATCTTCTTGAGGGCTTCGACCTTCTGCTCGGTGAGATCGTCGGCGACCACGGACAGCGTCAGCTTCTGGGTCTTTTCCATGCGGATCTGCGACAGGAGCTGGGCTTCGCGCATGTTGAGCTTGCGGGTGGGGGACTCGCCATCGCCGTCGGCCATGAGCTGGCCGGTCAGCAGCAGGGGCTCATCTGCGCGCAGGACGGCTTCAAACAGCTCGTAGGGCTTGGAAAAGCAGACGACCTCGATGCTGCCGCTCTGGTCTTCGAGTCGGAAGGACGCCATCTTGCCGTTGCCGCTCTTTAAGGGGCGCTCGCGGAAGTCGCTGACGACGCCGCCTGCGAGGGTGTCGGCGCGGTCCCGGCCCCGGGGGATGTCGGTGGCGGGGTCGGTGAGGTCGGCGATGAGGCTGGCGCGGGCGCGACGCAATTCGGGGGCGTAGCGGTCGATGGGGTGGCCGCTGATGTAGAAGCCGAGCGACTCTTTTTCGAGCGCGAGCTTCTGCTTGGGGGTCCACTCGGCGACCTGGGGATAGGGGGGCGGGGGGCCGAAGTCGCTGCTGGACTTGCCGCCGCCGCCGCCACCGAGCAGGCTAAACAGGGAGGTCTGGCCGCTTTCCTTTTCGCGCTGGACCTTCTGGGCGCGATCGACGGCTCCGTCTAAGGCGGCGCTGGCGGCGGCGCGGTGGGGGATGATGGCGTCGAAGGCCCCGCCCTTGATGAGCGCTTCCATGGCCTTTTTGTTGATGCGACGGAGGTCTACGCGCTCACACAGGTTGTAGAGCGAGTCAAAGGGGCCCTTTTCGCTGCGGGCGGTGAGCAGGGACTCGACCGCGCCTTCGCCGACGCCGCGCACGGCAGACAGACCGAAGCGGATGGCCTGCTTGACGATGGGGACGCCGCTCTTGGGATGCTTGTGGGTCTGCTCGATGACGGAGAAGTTCATCTGCGACTGGTTGACGCAGGGGGGCAGCACTTCGATGCCGGAGTCGCGGACCTCGGCGACGTAGCGGGACACCTTGTCGGTGTCGTCCTTGTCGCAGGTGAGCAGGGCGGCCCAGAACTCGGCGGGGAAGTGGCGCTTTAGGTACGCGGTCTGGTAGGTGACCAGGCCGTAAGCGGCAGAGTGGGACTTGTTGAAGCCGTAGCCCGCGAAGGCAGCCATGAGGTCGAAGACTTCGTCGGCGATCTTCTGATCGACGCCGGTCTTTTGCGCGCCGTCGAGGAACTTGGCCTTTTCCTTCTCCATGACCTCCTTTTTCTTCTTGCCCATGGCGCGGCGAAGAAGGTCGGCGCCACCGAGCGAGTAGCCGGCGAGCGCGCGGGAGATCTGCATGACCTGCTCTTGGTAGACGATGACGCCGTAGGTCTCCTTGAGGATCGGCTCCATGGCGGGGTGGTGGTAGACGATCTGGGTGCGCCCGTGCTTGCGGCTGATGAAGTCATCGACCATGCCGCCTTCGAGGGGACCGGGGCGGTAGAGCGCGCCTGCGGCAATGATGTCTTCAAAGCAGTCGGGCTTGAGCTTCTTGAGCAGCTCTTTGAAGCCGGAGGACTCAAGCTGGAAGACGCCGGTGGTGTCGCCTTCGGAGATCATGCGGTAGACGCGGGCATCATCGAGCGGAATCCGCCGCAGATCGAAGTCGGGCTGCTTGCGGTGGATCATCTGCACGGCGATGTCGATGACGGTGAGGGTCTTGAGCCCGAGGAAGTCGAACTTGACGAGGCCCGCCTCCTCGACCTCTTCCTTGGCAAACTGGGTGACGATCTCGCCGTCTTGGCCGCGATAGCAGGGGACGTGCTCCCACAGGGGGTGCTCGGCGATGACGATGCCCGCCGCGTGCATGCCGGCGTTGCGGTGCAGACCTTCGAGGGCGGTGGCGATCGAAACCAGCTCTTTGAACTCGGCCTTTTCGGCCATGATCTGCTTGAACTTGGGCTCGTTATCGAGCACCCACGACATGGTGAGCGGGTGGCCATCGACCAGGGCGGGCAGGTTGCGGGTGAGATCGTTGAGGTCTTGAAACGGCATGCCCATGACGCGGCCCACGTCCTTGAGCGCGCTCTTGGCGGACAGCGAGCCGAAGGTGATGATCTGGCCGACGTGGTTTTTGCCGTACTTTTCGGAGACGTACTTGATGACCTCGTCGCGACGGTTCATGCAAAAGTCGACGTCGAAGTCGGGCATCGAGATGCGCTCGGGATTCAAGAAGCGCTCAAACAGCAGGTTGTAGGGCAGCGGGTCTAGGTCGGTGATCTTGAGCGAGTAGGCGACAAGCGAGCCCGCACCGGAGCCACGACCGGGGCCGACGGGGATGCCGTGCTCTTTGGCGTAGCGAATGAAGTCCCAGACGATGAGAAAGTAGCCGGGGAAGTCCATCGCGATGATGACTTCGATCTCTCGCGTAAGCTGGGCGCGGTACTGGTCGGGATCGAACTTTTTGCCGTAGGCGGCAAACTCTTGGAAGCGCTGCTCCAGGCCCTCTTCGCAGACGCGGCGGAAGTAGGACGGGATGTCGAAGCCTTCGGGCACCTTGTAGCGGGGCAGCATCGGCTTGCCGAGCTTGAGCTCGACGTTGCAGGCATTGGCGATCTGGACGGTGCTCTCGATGGCCTGGGGCATGTCGGCGAAGAACTTGTTAAATTCCGCCGGGCTGTGCAGGTAGTAGGAGCTGACGTCGTGCTTGAGCCGCTTTTCGTCGGCGAGGGTGCGGCCCTGCTGAATCGCCATGAGGACTTCGTGGGCCTTGGCGTCGGTCTGGTGGACGTAGTGGCAGTCTCCGGTGGCGACAAGGGGAATGCCGGTCTCTTGGGACATGCGCTTCCAGTCGGCGTTTACCTTGTCCTGGTCGGCGAGGCCGTTCGGCTGAACCTCTAGGTAGAAGTCGCCTTTGGCAAAGCAGTCGGCGTACTGCTTGGCCATCTCTTTGGCGGCTTCGTAGCCGCTTGTCAGCAGGGCTTGGGCGATCTCGCCACCGAGGCAGGCGGACAGGCCGATGAGCCCTTCGCTGCGGTCCTTGAGCAGCTTTTTGTCGATGCGCGGGTGGTAGTAGAAGCCTTCCAGGTAGCCCATCGAGTTCAGGTAGAGCAGGTTCTGATACCCGACGTTGTTCTTGGCGAGCAGGATGAGGTGGTAGTTGCGTCGCGAGGTCCGATCGAGTCGGTTGTCGCAGACGTAGGTCTCGCTGCCGAAGATGGGCTTTTGGCCGGCGGCCTTGGCCTTCTTATAGAAGTCGATGGCGCCGAACATGTTGCCGTGGTCGGTGAGCGCCACCGCGTTCATCCCCATCGCCGAGATGCGGGGGAACAGATCCTTGAGCCGGATGGCTCCGTCTAGCAGGCTGTACTGGCTGTGGACGTGAAGGTGCGTAAACTCGGTGACCGCCATGGTGGGGGGGATTAGCAGCGCGGACCCTGCGCAGTCAACCAAAGCGGCGGTCGATTCGTCGCTGTTGCCTTCGGGCATCTCGCCGGATATGTTGAGTCCTACTTCTCAAATCAGGCGACTGCCCATAGCTGTGAGGATTCCGTGGCGAAGCGCAACGAAGACGATGAACTGGAAGGACAGAGCCCAGTAAACTTTGGGGCTGAAGAGGGAGACGGCTATCGCCGAACCCGCCGTCAGGTGGCTCGGGGCGATAAGCCCGATGCGCAGAAGGACGAAGAAGCGGCCCCTGTGCCCAAGTCCGCCTACGATCGGTTTATGGAAGAGCACTGGGAAGCGTGGCTGGGCCCGGTGCTCTTGCTGACGCTGGCGGCGGCGATGATCCTCGGCTATCGCATGGACTACCTGCGTGAGTCGATGGTCGGCATGCTGCTGTCGGCGGGCCTGGTGGCCTACGCGATCTATGCGACGGCGGTTCCGGCGTACGACCTGATTCAGAGCAAGAACGGTCGCTATGCCTTTGCGGCGCTGTGCATCTTGTGGGCGGCGGCGGCAGGCTATCCGACGCTGCGCAAGACGATGGCGCGCACGGTGTACGGCCAGACGGTGCTGACCGAAGCAAACAAGACCGAAAAGGTTCAGCTTCCCGAAGGCAAGACGGGGCCGTTTGATGTGACGGTGAGTGGGACGCTCAAGGCCGAAAGCAGCCAGAACGCGGCGGTCTATGACCTGCAAATCGCGGGCGAAGGATCGAGCGAAGCGGTGAGCGGCGAGTTTTCGGTGCGGACCAACCAGATGCGGGTTCGTCGTGGCACGTCGTCGTGGACCGAGCAGTCCAATCAGAGCGAGCACCGCCTGCCGCGCAGCCTTCGTGGCAACACGCTGACGTTTACGGTGGAGCACATTGATGATCAGATCTCCGACGGTCTGCACATCTCGGTTCACCCGCAGAGCTACGATCCGAAGTGGTTCTTCCTGCTCGGGATCTTGGTGGTCATCGGGATGATGTACGTCGAGAGCAAGATCGGCGACTCGAAGACCAAGACGCACCTCATCATGGCGGCGGCGTCGACGGTGGTCTTTGCGTTCCACTTCCACGAGCATGCGACGGCCTCGCGGGTGGTCAGGCCCGCGCTGGATTCGCTGATCCTGGCGGTGCTGACGGGCGGCATTGGCGGAACGATCGTCGGTGCGATTGTGCGTCGCGCCTCGGGTCGGGACAAGGTCAAGCCTGCGAAGGAAAAAGAAGAAGAGACGAAGAAGGACAGCAGCGAATAGCTGTCCTGTGTGCTTCTTTATCGAGGGATGCGGTTAGCGAATCCCTCGGCGATCTTCCCGCAGCTCGCGGCGATCTTCCCTGACCTCTGCTTTGGATCGCTGAAGCTCGGCCCGCGCGAGCACAACGAAGCGATCCATCACCTGACGGGCCCTGGCCAAGATCGGCACTTGCGGCCCCCACGCATACTCAGCAGCCACGGTGCGCTCTAGCTCGGCGAGCAGGTTCTGCTCTTCCGCGAGCGCGGCATTTTCACGCGCAGCATCACGACGGTCATCGCGCAGGTTGCGGGCATCGCGACCGTTGCGATCGCGCATCAGCTCGGCCCCAGAGCGCGCCACTTCTCGCTGCGCTTGGGCGGTTTCGCGAGACTGCTCGGCCACTTCGGCGCGACCTTGCTGGACGAAGCTGGTCAGGGCGGCACGGACTCCGACTGCATCTCGACGAGCCACGGCTGCATCAAACGCATTGAGCGTCGCTTGAAACCGGGCGAGATCGCGGCGATCGTCGGCCACTTGAGCGGCGCTGCGAGCGGCTTCGACGCGATCCTGACGAAGCTCGCGCTGGCGTCCGTGCATGGGCTGCGCAGAAGCAACCTGGGCACTCAGAAGAACAAGAGCGGAAACGGCTGCGAATCGCATGGGCTGAATCTCCGGGGTCTTGGAAGACCGCTTGGGGTTGTTTGACTAGGTTGGACGAGGCGCTGGCCGAGGTATTTACGGGGCCAAGCACAGACCAGCGGTTCGATCGCGGGCACCTACGCGCGCACCGGCGAGCAGCGAGTCACTGCAGACTTCTCCAGCACCGGGGCAGGTGTTGCTGGCGACCTTGGCTCCGGCGGGGACGAACAGACCGGGCAGATCGACTTGCACGCCATCGCCCTGGACACACAGCGCACGGCAGATTCGCTCTTCGGCCCGCGCAGCGTAGAGATCGCACTCGTAGCCGTCCTGACATTCGCCAAGGTTTGTACACTGCGAGCCCGGGGTCTTGGGGGCAGCGGTCTGACGGAAGCAGATGTTGGCGCGCAGCTTGTCCTTGGGATTGGTGATGTTGCCTCGGCTGTCGAGCCCCGCATCGACGTAGAGACACTGCTGAGCCGGAGCCGGCGTTCCCGCGCGTGAGTCAGGCGGGCAGGTGTTGGTGCCGAGCTTGCACTGCAAGTGGCAGACACCACCGTGCTCATCGTCGTAGGCGACGCGGACGCAGCCACCGATGTACTTGTCCGCGCCGTAGTCGCAGTAGCCTTCGTTGGCGGTGGGGTTGCAGTCGAAGTTGGCGTTCGGGAAGCAGATGGAGTCGGTGGCTCCCTCAAACGCGCACGAATAACCGGGCTTGCGGCAGGTGTTGGTGGCGTCGCAGCGAGCCATGCAGTAGCGCTTGGTTGCGTTCGGGAGCGTGTAGCACTTGCCGGTCCCACAGTCCGCATCGCTGTCGCACTCTCTGCTGCAGTATCCGTCCGGCGTGGGAAGCAGCTTCGGGTTGTTTAGGATGGTGCCGACCCAGCAGGTGGCCGCTTGGCTTGCGTTGCCTTCGGTGCAGTCCGCCGGCTTGGCGCAGGGAGCGCCGATACAGCCATCGCCCTTGCAAACGACGATGCCGGCATCTACGCCACCGTCGCTGTTGCTGGTCGTCGTGTCACAACCGATAAGCCCGATCAGGAACAGGCCAGCCACTACAGCCAGGCCCTTGGTTGTCCAGGTAGTCATCAATCAGTCCTCCAGTTCGCGTCATTTTACCCCGTCCCGACCGCTGACCTGTACGCGAGTTATGCGCAGACTGCGCCCAGTCCCGGTCGAGCGCGCAAACTGTGGAGGCCATCGTGAAAGGTGGGGTAGATTAGGGCTTCCATGGCCAACTACCGCATCGATACCGTCCTTCGTGTTCGTACTCGACATCGCCCCGGCCAGCTGGCGCGGGTTGCTACGGTGATCGCGCAGGAAGGCGCTTTGATCGGCGAGATCGCGACGCTGCACATGGCGGAAGGTCTTTCGACCCGCGAAATCACCGTCGAAACAGAGAACGAAGAGCACACCGAGCGCTTGGTCTCTGCGCTGGCCCGCACCGATGGCGTCGAGATCATCAGCGTTCGCGATCGCGTCTTCGACTGTCACCTTGGCGGCAAGCTGCACTCGACGAGCCGGATCGAGCTCAAGCACCTGTCTGACCTTCGCTACATCTACACGCCGGGTGTGGCGCGTGTGTCGCGAGCGATTGCTGAAAAGCCTGAGCGCGCGTTTGACTACACGGGCCTTGGAAACTCCGTCGGTATTTTCACAAACGGAACGCGTGTCCTTGGCCTGGGCGACATCGGTCCACTCGCCAGCATGCCGGTGATGGAAGGCAAAGCCGTTCTATACGATCGCTTCGCCGGGATCTCTGCGACGCCGATCTTGGTCGATACCAAAGACGTGGATGACTTTGTGCAGACCGTCGTGCGTGTCTCTCGCAGCTTCGGTGGCATTCACCTGGAAGACATTCGCATTCCCGAGTGTTTCCGCATCGAAGAAGAGCTAAAGCGGCGTCTGCGCAAGCCGGTGATGCACGATGATCAGCACGGCACGGCGGTGGTGACGCTGGCGGCGATCATCAATGCGTGTCGTCTGACCGGGCTGGAGCTGCGACGATCCAAGATGGGTCAAGTGGGCTTGGGCGCGGCGGGATCGGCGATTGCGAAGCTGGCGCTGGCGTACGGCGTTGGGGAAGTGATGGTGACGGATCGCAATCCTGAAGCGATGGCTCCTCTGACGGCTGCGGGCGCGCGGGCGACGGACTTTGACACGCTGATTCGGCAAGCCGACATCGTCGTCTGTACGACGGGCAAGGTTGGCTTGATCAAGCCGGAGCACATCCGTCGCGGACAGGTGATCTTCGCACTGTCAAATCCGTATCCCGAGATTGAGCCGGATCTGGCGCGGGATGCTGGCGCTGCGTACGCTGCCGATGGAACCGCGATCAACAATGCGCTGGCGTTTCCGGGCATTTTCCGAGGCGCACTGGCAGTTCGCGCTGGACGGATCGAGCCACAGATGTACATCGCCGCAGCCGAAGCCATTGCTGCGTCGGCGGGAAGCGATGAAGTCGTGCCGTCTCCGCTTTCGTCGTCGGTTCACGATGCCGTCACGGATGCGGTGTCGAGCTGTGCGACCAGCCTGGGCCTTGCGAACACGGCAGAGCTGTAGCGCGATTCCGACGAGCGGGCGTCCCCATGGTCGGTCCGCGTCGGGCGCTGTCTATTCGTAGCGCAGCGCGTCGATGGGATCGAGCCGAGCGGCTTTGCGCGCTGGATAGAAGCCAAACAGCACGCCAATCGCGACGGAGACACCGAAGCCCAGGATCATCCAGAAGGCCGAAAAGTCGACGGGCATTCCACCGCCGAGCTTGGAAAACAGCGTCGCAGCCAAGACACCAAGCCCAATTCCGAGCAGGCCTCCCATCACCGACAGCACGACGGCTTCGACCAAGAACTGAAGCAGGATGTCACGCTCTCGTGCGCCGATGGCGAGTCGAATGCCGATCTCGCGCGTCCTTTCGGTGACGGATACCAGCATGATGTTCATGATGCCGATGCCACCGACGAGGAGTGATACCGCAGCGACGTTGCGAAGCATTCCCGTCTGGGTCTCGACGATCTTTTGCTGGGTCTGAACCAGCTCAGCCAGGTTGCGCACGGTAAAGTCGTTTTCTTGATCGTCGGACAGCTTGTGCCTCTGACGAAGGATCGAAACGACCTCGCTTTCGGCGGCAGACAGATCGTCTTCGCTCGTCGCAGAGACCATGATCGTGCTGACAAACTGGCGGTTTTGGTTGAGCACTCGAGTCCGCAGCGTCAGCGACGGCATGATCAGCACATCATCTTGATCGCTGCCCATCGCAGACTGGCCCTTGGCGGCGAGCAGTCCAATGACTTCACACGGCATCTGCTTGACGCGAAGCTGTTGTCCGACGGGATCGGTATCACCAAAGATGTTCTGGGCGACGGTCTTTCCCAGCACGCAGACCTTGGCGGCGGTGTCGTTTTCGGCGGAGTTGAAGAATCGACCGCGTGCGACGGGCCAGTCTCGTAGCGCCAGGTAGTCGGTCGTGGTTCCGATGATCGGCGTCTGCCAGTTGAGGTTGCTGCTGACGACTTGTGCGACGGTGCGATCGACGGGAACTGCATAGCGAACCGAGCGCGCTTGCAAGATGGCTTCCACGTCGTCGCGCTGAAGCGGTCTGCCGCTGCCGGTTCCGCCCATGAAGCCGCCTTGGGCTGAGGCGCCAGGGACGATCATCAAGATCGCCGAGCCCATCGAGGCAATCTGTGCGGCGACCATCTTGCGCGTGCCTTCCCCGAGCACCACCGTCACGAGCAGTGCGGCCACACCGATGATCACGCCGAGCGCCGTCAGGGCCGATCGCATTCGGTTGCGCAGCAGGCTCCGCAGCGCCAGACGAAGAGCCATCAAGATCATCATTGGAGTGTCTCCTCGTCGCGCCACTCGCTGAGAGCTTGCTTGGCCGACATGGCCTTTCGCTTTTCGTCGGTGCGCAGACGACCATCTTTGACCAGCAGCAGCCGTCCCGCATACGACGCAATGTCTGGCTCGTGCGTGACCAGCAGCACCGTCAGTCCTTCGCCGTTTAGCTCTTGCAGAAGCGCCATCACCTCAATCGAGGTCCGCGAGTCCAAGTTTCCCGTCGGTTCGTCGGCGAGAAGCAGCTTGGGCCGCGTCACCAGCGCTCGTGCAATCGCCACACGCTGCTGCTGACCTCCCGAGAGCTGATTGGGCGTATGTCCCGCGCGTGCATCGAGGCCAACGCGACGGAGCGCATCTTTGGCGCGCTCGGCCCGTTCCTGCGACTTCATGCCCGCGTAGAGCAGCGGCAGCTCGACGTTTTCCAGCGCCGTGGTGCGCGACAGCAGGTTGAAGCCCTGAAACACAAAGCCGAGCGTCCTCAGTCGCACGCCCGCCAGCGCATCGCGATCGAGCTGCGCCACATCTTGACCTTCCAAGTAGTACGCGCCCGACGTTGGCCTATCGAGACAGCCAATCAGGTTCATCAGCGTCGACTTGCCGGAGCCGCTCGGACCCATGACCGCGACGAACTCGCCTTGTTCGATGGTCAAGTCGATGCCGCGCAGAGCTGGAACGGCCAGATCGCCTCGGGTGTAGACCTTGGTGATTTTGGAAAGCCGAAGCAGCGGCTGGCTGTTTGCATCCGCATCACTCATGAGCGCCAAGGGTAGCGTAACTTCGGTCGCTTCGCTGGACGCGACGAGCAAAAAGTTGAGACGGAAAACACCCCATGTTACCCACGGGCCACGATGTCCTCGTCACAGCTCGAACGTAGGCTTGGTGCCGTCGACGCAGCGGCTCTGCTCGTCGGGAGCATGATTGGCTCGGGGATCTTCATTGCTCCGTCGCTGATGGCCAAAAACATCGCAGCGCCGGGCTTGTATCTGGGCCTGTGGCTGCTGGCTGGGGTGTTTACGCTGCTTGGGGCGCTGAGCTACGCGGAGCTGGCGGCGATGATGCCCGAAGCGGGTGGGCAATACGTCTATCTGCGACGAGCGTTTGGTCGACTTCCGGGCTTTTTGTATGGCTGGACGCTGTTTCTGGTGATTCAGTCGGGCTTCGTCGCTGCGGTGGCGATTGCGTTTGCCAAGTACCTCGGGATTTTCCTGCCGTGGGTCGGTGAAGAGAAGCTGTGGCTGACGCTGTATCAGAGCAGTCACGGTCCCGTTGGTGTGTCGTCAGCGCAAGCGGTGGCGCTGATCGTGATTGCGGTGCTCACGTACATCAACACGCGGGGTGTCGTCGCGGGCGCAGCGGTGCAGAACCTGTTTACGGGCCTGAAGCTGCTGGCGCTGTGGGGACTGATTGCGCTGATTTTGATCATGGGACGAGGCAGCACGTCGAACTTTGTGCCCGTTTGGAGCACGGATGTTCCACGGTTGTCGGGCGCGGTGTCTGCGGGCTTTTTGGCGGCACTTGGCGTCGCTGCATCGAAAGCGCTGTTTTGTTACGACGCGTGGAACACCGTGACGTTTGCGGCAGCGGAAGTGCGCGATCCGGCGCGCAACCTGCCAAGAGCGCTGATTGCGGGAACGCTGCTGACGACGCTGACGTATGTGCTGGCTGCTGCGGGCTATCTGTATCTGGTGCCGCTGTCGAAGATGGCGCAGGTTCCCGAGCATCGGATCGCCGCCGAGGCCGCGCAGAGCTTGCTTGGTACCGTCGGTGGTCAGCTGATTGCTGCCGCGATCTTGGTTTCGACGTTCGGCTGCATCAACGGAATGATTCTTGGCGGCGCGCGGGTGCTGTTTGCGATGGCGGAAGATGGACTGTTTTTCCGTCGGGCAGGACAGCTCAATCGTCGGAATGCACCAGGCTGGGCGCTCGGGATGCTGGGGCTGTGGTCGGCGGTGCTGACGATGTCGGGCAAGTACGATGATCTGCTGACGTACACGACGTTTGCGTCGCTGCTGTTCAATGCGGCGACGGCGGCTTGTGTGCTGGTGCTGCGAAAGTCACTTCCCGACGAACGTCGTCCGTATCGCGCGCTCGGTTATCCGGTATCGACGCTGGCGTTCATCTTTGTGGCGCTCGGCTTTGTGATCTACATCGTGCAAGGCGACCCTCGTTCGTCGCTGTATGGTCTGGGCTTGGTGCTGCTTGGGGTTCCGGCGTACTTTCTGATGAATCGTGAGTCCTCGTCGCCGAAGCCTTAGCTCGTAACGCTGCTGAAATTGGAAAGGCGCTTCATGTCTCGGCTGTCATTGTCGTCGCTGTTTGTGTTTGGAATGGGATGGCTGCCTTCGGCTGCGCTGGCGATGGATGCGCCGGTGACAGCGGTGACGGTCTATAGCGATCGGGCGCGTGTCACGCGGACGGCCAAGCTGTCGCTGCAAGGTGCGCAGCCGATGCGAGTCGAGCTGCCGCTCTTGCCCTCGCGGGTCAATCCGTCGAGCATTCGGGTGGATGTTCACTCGGCGCGGGGCGATGATGCGTCGGTGCAGCGGGTCGAAGTGGCCTATGTCGATGCCAGCGAAGCGAAGCTGCCGACGCAAGAAGTGGTCAAGCTGCTGGAAGAACTGGATGCGCTCGACGATCAGCTTGCGACGCTGCAAGCCGAGCAGAGTGCGTATGCCGCGCAGCTTCGCTTGGTCGGTCGAGTGCTTCCGTCGGCAAGTGGGCTCGCGCACAATCAACCGGGTCAGCCGTCGCCGCCGAAGCTGAATCCGTCGGGCTGGGGCGCTGTGTTTGCGTGGACGCAGCAGCAGTACGAAAAGCTCCAGGGTAAGTCGCGACAGCTGAGTGAAAAGCAGCGACAGCTTCAGCTTCAGCGCAAGACGATCGTCGAAAAAGGTCAAAAGCTCGGTGGACTGCTTCGGCAAGGCGGACATCGGGTGACGGCGGTGCTGTTGGGATCGGGAACTGCGTCGGTGGAGCTGAGCTATGAGGTGTTCGGTGCGCGCTGGCGTCCGTCGTATGACCTTCAGCTGATTCCCGACAAAAACCGTGTGGAGCTGTCGCTCGCCGGGCTGGTCAGTCAGGAAAGTGGCGAAGACTGGACCGATGCAAAGCTGACGCTATCGACGGCGGTTCCGGCCACTGCGACGCAGATTCCGAAGCTGCTGACGTGGAAGCTGGGAGAGCGAGAGCGGTTCATTCCGACGCCACAGCCTCAGCGTGAGCAAGTTCCGCCCGCGCCGCCGGTGCCAGCTGTGCCGATGTCGCTGGAGCACGATCCGATGGAAAGTCTGCGACGAAGATTTTCCAGCAAGATGGCGGTTGCGCCTCAGACCTCCAGCTCGGGCAAGGACTACAAAAAGGCGGAAGTGGAAGTAGAAATGGCTCCCGTATCGACGATGGACGATGCGGATGGCTCGCCGATGGATCGCGTTGCACCGTCGCCGCCTCCGCCGCCTCCTCCTCTCGAAGAGCGAGTGACTGCGGTTGTATCGGAATCGATCCAGACGGGGGCTTCACTGTCGGCGGGGATGCCAAGTCGGATGCAGCTGCAGCGCAGCATGTCGGTTGCCAAGCCGGTCGTGCTGGCATCTGTTGGACTGAGTCCACCGCCAGGCTATCGTCCACCAGCACAGAGCGCGGCGCTGCTGGCGTCGGCGTCCGGTGGATATGACATGGTGTTTTCGGCGGCGGCTTCCGACACCGTAAAGAGCGGTCAAGGTGAGCGACGAGTGGCGCTTCTTTCACGAAGCTTTCCCGTCGAGGTTCATCGAAAGATCTTGCCGGCTCTCGCACCGGAAGCATTTCTGGTCGCGGACATCAAGAATCAAGGACCGGATCCGCTTCCGTCGGCCCAAGCGCAGCTGTTCGTCGGTACCGATCCGGCTGGAGTGGCGCAGCTTTCGCTGATGGCTCCGGGTGAGGTGATCTCGCTGCCGCTGGGGCTTGATCATGCGATTCGTCCGGCGCGCAATGTCGCAGTGACCACCGTCGAAAAAGGCATCATTAGCAAAGACGAAGTGAGCGAATACACGGTGACGACCGAGATCGTGAATCCGTATCGGGTGCCGGTGCGGGCGCGGATTTCGGATCAGGTGCCGCTCGTCGGTGACAAGAACGTCGAGATCAAGCTGATTCAGACGGAACCGGCGGCGCAGTTCGACGAAAAGACGGGCGTGCTGGAGTGGCGTCCGCAGATTGCGCCGGGAACGAAGCTTGTGACGAAGTTTGTGTATTCGCTGCGACGGCCCAAAGGCTATCGACTCGGACAGGCGCAGTACTAGGAGGCTGACCCATGACGACGACGCGGACAAAAACATGGACCTTCGCGACGACGCTGGTCTGGGCGGCACTGGGACTGCCTGATTCGGCGCGGGCGGATCGTGTCAGCAGCGTGGTGGTGTATCCCGATCGCGCGCAGGTGACGCGGCTTGGGCAAGCAAGCTGTGGCGACAGAGTGCTGGTTCGCTTTGCGGGGCTGCCTCCGTCGGCGGATGCGCAGTCGGTGCGGGCGCTGGTCGATGTGCCCGGCGCGATGATTGTGGGCGTGCGGACCGAGACGGAGATCTTGAGCGGGCCGTATACCAAGCAGGTGGAAGTGCTCGACGATGAGCTTCAGCGGATCGACGACGAGCTAAATCAGATTGGCGATCAGCGTAGCCGAGAGCATGCCGTCGAGGCGGTGGCGACGCGCTATGAAGATGTGGCGGTGACGCTGCTCGGACGAGAGCTGACCGAGCCGCCGGGAAGTCCGTCGACGCCAGCGCAGCTTCCGAAGGCGTGGACGCTGGCGCTTGAGGCTCCGCTGAAGGTTCGACTGGAGCATGCGGCGCAGAAGGGACCGCAGGAAAAGCGTGTTCGTGCGCTTCGTCTGAAGCAAGAAGAGCTGACGATCAAGCGACAGCGGCTGATTTCTGCATCGCAGCGTCGGCAGCTGAACGCGGAAGTGCTGCTCACTTGTCCAAGCTCTGCGACGGATCGCAAGGCGCAGGTCGAGCTGACGTATCTGGTCGGTGGCGCGGGCTTTTCGATGGAGCATGAAGCGCGGCTGTCGGCCCAAGGTGCGGTGGAGCTTTCAAGCTATGCGACGCTGACGCAGCGAACGGGCGAAGACTGGAAAGATGCGCAGGTGATTGTCTCGACGGCGGTTCCTCGGCAAAATGCGACACCGCCAGAGCTGATACCGCTGCGTGTGACAGCGACGGAACGAACGCCGCCCAAGCGGCTGCTGGTCAGTCGGACCGAAGAGCAGGTTCATCGCGAAGCGTCGGGGAGCAGTTCTGTTCCGACGACGGGCACGATGGGCGGCAAGAACCTTCAGCTGGTCGATCAAGGTCTGTCGGTTCAGTTTGTGGCGCCTCAGACGGCGGATGTTGCGGGAGATGGCACGCCGGTGCGGATTCGGGTGGCCCGAGCGGAGCTGCGCGGTCGTATCGTCTATCGGACGATTCCGAAGCTTCAGCCGTTTGTGTTTCGCGTCGCTGACTTGGTCAATACAGCGGGCTATCCGCTGCTTTCGGGACCCATCGATGTGTATCGCCAAGGTCAGTTTTCGGCGCGCTATCCGCTGCCTCGGGTGGCTGCGGGCGAGCGATTTGAGCTGAGCTTTGGGCTGCTCGATCGGGTGAAGGTGAAGCGAACGATCCTCGAGGAGATTGCGCGCGACAAAGGCATCTTGGGCACGACGCGACGGCATCGCTACGGCTATCGCTTTGAAGTGGAAAGCTATCTGCCGGGCGGCGAAGACATTGAGCTGCTGGAGCACATTCCGGTGTCAGAGCTAGACGATGTCAAAGTGGCGCTCGATGCGAAGGCGACACCCGGTTATGAGCTGCGCGCGTCCGACGGAATTGTCAGCTACAAGCTGCGACTTTCGCCGGGGGAAAAGCGCGCGGTGGAGCTGCACTATTACGTTGATGCCCCGGCCAGCATGCTCGGCGAGTAAACTGCGCTGGCTTTGTCTTTCTCTGCCAAACCCATGAATGATCGCACGGTGTCTGCTCCGTCTTCCGAACCTGCTTCGTCTGCGCCAACCGATGACTTGGGTCAGTCGGCGCGACGAGGTGCGCTGTTTATTCCGCTCGCCAAGCTGTGGTTCATGATGGCGGCGCTGCTGCTTCAGCTGCTGCTTCCGCGCGCACTGGGGAGCGCTGCGCTGTACGGCGTGTGGACGCTGGTTTCGTCATGGCTGTCGACGCTGAACAACGTGATGATCACCGCGACGATTCAAGCGGTGGCGTACTTTGCGGCGGGTGGGCCGTCGGCGGTCGAGCAAGCGAAGAAGACGGCGCTCAAGATGAACCTGCTGATTGGTGGCGGTTCGGCGGCGCTGTTTTTCCTGCTGGCACCGACGATTGCAAACTTTGAGCACGATGGAGAGCTGACCTCGCAGCTTCAGCTCGGATCGCTCATCATCTTGGCCTATAGCTTTTACGCGGTCTTCGTCGGTGCGGCCAACGGTGCGCGGCAGTTTCACAAGCAAGCGGGACTCGATATCACCTTTGCGACGATGCGAACGGGCTTGGTGCTCGTCGGAGCGCTGATGCTGCACAGCACGCTGGCGGCGGTGGGCGGCTGGGTCGCGGCGGCGATGCTGATCTTGGTCTTGTCGGTGCTGCTGGTGGGCCTACCGAAAGCGACCGACGGAGAGCCGATCTCGGTTCGGACGATGCTCGGCTTTGGTGCGTGGCTGGCGCTGTATCTGCTTGGGCTCAACGCGCTGATGTTCATGGACGGCTGGTGGCTCAAGCGGCTGTATACCGAAGCACAGACGGGACTTTCGCCCGCCGAGATCAAGCGTACCGTCGATGCAGTGGTCGGAATTTACGGTGCGGCTCAGACGGTGGCGCGGCTTCCGTATCAGCTGATTGTCGCGGTGACGTTTGTGGTGTTTCCGCTGTTGTCGGCTCCGGCGGTGAAAGCGGATCGCGAGCGCACCCAGCGATACATCTCGGCGACGCTGCGCTATTCGCTGATTGCGATCCTGGGACTTGTGTCGGCGCTGGGAGTCCGTCCGCAAGCGACGCTGCGTCTGCTGTTTCCACCGGAATACATGGTCGGAGGCGCGGCGCTGGCGATTTTGCTCGGTGCGTACGTGTGTTTTTCGCTGTTTAGCATCGTCGGAACCATCACAAACTCGCTCGGGCGGACGGTTCACACGGCGATCATCGGGCTGGTGACGCTGGTGCTGTCGGCGGTGTCGGTGTACGCGAGCATTCGCTACTCGCTCGGGCTCGGACAGCAGCCTCTGCGCGCGGCGGCACTGGGTCTGCTTGCGGGCATGGGCGGCGGTCTGCTGCTGGGACTTATTTATCTGTGGCAGACGCTGCGGGCGACGCTTCCGGTGCTGACGCTGCTTCGCTGTGGGCTGGCGCTGGGTCTGGTGCTCGCGCTGGGACAGCTCTGGCCAGCGGCGGGCAGCGTCGGTCTTTTGGGCAGCAAGATCGGCACGATGTTGTGCGCGGGTCTGTCCGGCGTGCTGTATCTGGTGGTGCTGCTGCTGAGCAAAGAGCTGTCGCTTCAAGAGCTGGCGCTGCTGCGACGAGAGCGGCCCCAAGGTCCGGCGGCGGTGGCGTCGTAGCTAGCTCGACGAGGACTCGTCACTCGAAAGCAGCGCACGAACTTCTTCCAGCGCTCGCTTGCCAAGCGCTGGCTGAATCATGCGCAGATACGACGCGTAGCCGAGCAGATAGGCGCGGAAGTTTCGACGACCGCGCGCTTGGCTCGCGACGCCATGAACGCGACAGTTGTGCAAGATGGCGCGGAAGGTGCGACGAAGCTCTCTTGGCACCGATAGTCCGCTGTTGACGACGACGCCGGTGATGCGCTGCTGCGACGAAGGACGGAGCACTTTTCGCTTGGTGACGTGCTCGGCAAAGCCTTCTTGCTGACAGATCTGATTGACCCACCACAGAAAGCGTCCCACGTCGCTGTGGTTGTCCATTCCATCGGCAAATGAAAACGTCATGTCGTCGGCATAGCGGGTGTAGCGAGCGCCGACTTTCTTGGCCAGCCCCGTGAGCCGTGCATCAAGCCGCATGCAGATCAGGTTCGCCAGCGCAGGTGACGTCGGAGCGCCTTGCGGAAGCACGCCGGGCCACACCACATAACCGTCGCTGAGCACGGATCGATGCGTCATAAGTCCAGCCAGCGTATCGCAGACTTCCGACGGAAATCCGTAGCCGCGCAGCAGTCCTCTCACACGGTAAAACGAGATCGTCGGGAAGAAGTCCTTGATGTCGAGCTTCACCACCAGCTTCGCACCTTGATGCGGCTTGGCGTTCGTCAGCACCGATCGCTTCTTCACAAAGCCGTGCGCCGCCGTGTGCGTTGGCAGCTTGCTGAGTAGCTCGTCGAGGATCTGACGCTGAACCTTGCGCAGCGTCATTCGCGGCGCCGTGATCGTTCGGGTCTCGCCGCTCGACTTGGGAATCGCAAACGAGACATACGGACTGCCCGGACCGCTGCCCGCGCGCAGCAGCTTTCGCAGGTCACGCAGCGACGAAATGTGCAGCCACTGAAGCACGTCTTTGCGCGTCTCTAGCTTGGGCACACCCAGGTCGGACAGCGTCGGCTTCGGCTTGCGCTGCTTTCCTTTTTGCTGACGGACAAAGTACATGTTGCCAAACAGACCGGAAGACCAGCCCGTCGGATTCCAGCCTCCCAGCGCTTGGCTGTGTGGCTTTTGCGGCGTACGAAACCGACCGTCGGGCAGCGCCACATCGTCGAGCCGCAGCGCGCGCATCGATCGATGGGCTGCACTTTTGACAAGGCCACTTGGATCTTTGCAGAGCACGCGCAGATACCGTCCGGCCTGACGCTGAGTGCAGCTCAAACGAACGAAGTGCGCGGCCTGAACACGCTGACGAGGATCGGGACTTTGCACAAGCTGCGCAAGCTGTCGCGACGTGAAGCGACTGACGTAGAAGCGCGCGACCTCGTATTCGGCCAGATCTTTGTGCGCGTCGAGCAGCGCCAGCACTTTTTCCCAGTTGTCGTCGAGCGATTCGCACAGCGGAATCAGCTCCAAAAGCAAGCTCGACAGGCTCATGCTGGCTGTCCTTTCCGACGAGACGTGCGGAGGGAAAAAGAAACAGCGTTCCTTCGGTCGCAGCTACTTGCGTGGCAGCGGTGCCCGAGCTGAGAAAAGCCGCAAGCGGCAGCTCGGTCCAGCGCATTGTCCATTGTAGGTCGTACGCACCCGCGACGTAGCATCGCGGAAGAAGCTAACTGCGTGGCGATCGAAGGAACGCTGTCCGTTCTATGTTCGCAGGCGGCCTTGGAAAAAGAAAGGGCCTGTCGAGCGCTCGCGCCGAGTGCTGGCTTGTGTGACGCGGTGTGGTGAGGTCGCTGCGTGCTCATGACCGACGCTCCGGGCCGCTCTTGGCGTGTCGTCTCGTCGATGCTGAGGTGATCGACTCGCCTTGTGGGGCAGGGTGTTCGGCCAGCAGCTCCGCCAGTCGCTGCGAGATCGTCGTCGGCTCATTTTGCGCATGCAGCGGGTTTTCGTGACCTTTGCGAACCAGCGCGTTGAAGCGACGACTCATCGCGTGAACCGCTTCGCCGTGACGAATCAGGCTCTCTTTGCGATCTTCCGTCAGCGTCAGATCTTGCATCACCGTCAGGTTGTCATCGAGTTCCGACGGATAGCTCGGAGCCGAGATCACCGCCGTCACACCGCGCTGCGCAAGCGAATAGCGATAACAGTCCGCCGCCGTCGGACGAATCCGTGGTGCAGGCTGACCCGGAATCGCTCGCAACAGCCGTCCATACGAAGTCGCCGAAAACGTCAGAAGCCCGACGCCCGCCTGCTCACACTGCGGAAACAGCGACTGCTCTGCACCGGGATGCGCTGCGCTGTGACGAGTCATCAGCACATCGATTCCACCGTCGGAAATGGCAGCCTGCGCCAGGCTTCGAGCGTGCGTCGACAAGCCCGCTGCGCGAATTTTTCCATCCGCTTTGAGCTGCGCCAGCGTCTTGCGAACTTCGTCGGACAGTCGCTCCGGCGAGCGCACCCAGAACAGCAAAAACACATCCAAGCAGTCGGTCTTCAGTCGTCGCAGCGCGCGCTCGACATCCGCCGTGATGCTGTCGCCGTCGCCTTCGTAGCTGCCGGTGATGATGTGTAGCTTCCGTCGCTGCGTCCGAATCACCCGAGTCAGCGCCTGATAGCCCGGCTCCCAGAAGAATAGGTTCACGCCTGCGTCAATGGCTCGATCGTAGGTGCGCGGCGACAGCTCGTGAACACCCGACAGTGCCAGCGGCGACACAAGTAGATCGGTCTGTCCCAGTCTGCGACGGAGCGCTGATGTCTGCGGTTCCTGTCGCGTCGCTGGCTGTTCGGATCGAATCGTCGGATGCGGATTCGGCTGCGCTTCCCCGCGCAGCGTCGCAATCGCTGACAACAGTGACGCCACTTCGTTCGGGTCATCGACTTGCTGTAGCTCGCGACGAAGTGTGCCCAGCGCATCGGGATCGTCCATCGCTGCCTTGAGCTGCTCGGAATACGCCGCCAGTCGCTGTTCAGACGAGAGCTGTCCGCTTGCCAGCAGCGCACGCAAGCTCGTGTCCAGGTCGGGATGCTCGGTGATTGCCGTCGTCGCTGCGTGCCTGACACTTTGGTGACGATCCCGACAAAGCTGGAGCAAAATGGGCAAGTCTTCCGTCGCTGATGCGAAGGATGAAGCGCGCGTCCTTTGCCACGGATCGTCGTCGCGCGACGCTGTTTCCAGCACCAGCTTTCGCTGGGCGTGCGTAAGCTTCTGTCTTCGTCGCCACAGCTGTCGCAGCACTTCGCGTCTCGTCTGTGGATCTGGATCGTGCGCAAGCCAGTGACCCAGCGTTTCCGTCGCCAGCGCTGGCACAATGGCCTGACGAATCAGCGGATCATCGCTGGTTTGGTAGCGTGTCACGTCGGAAAGTCGTCCAAGCGTGAGCAGTGCCCGCAGCGCGCGTGCTCGAACCAGCGGATGATCTTCGTCGAGCAGCCTGTGGATGAGCGGCAGGTCGACGCCAGACATCGCTCGTTCCAGCAGCGCAAGCTTCGTCAGCGGACGCGCATCCGGTCCAAACAGAAGCGGCAGCAGTCGTCCCAGCTCTGACTCTTTGACGCGCGTCACCAGCGCATGCAGCGCCGCCGCCCGAACTTCTGCATCGTCATCTTCGAGCCGCTTGTCAAACAGCGTCGTATCGGTTTCGCCCAGCTCATCCAGACAGCGCACCGCTGCGTGGCGAGCCAGCGGATGCGGATGTTCCAGCGCCGCGCGTACCGGATTTCGTCGTCCGCCATTGTGCAGCAGCTTGTGACAGGCCCACATCACCGCACCGACGGGAGACTCCGCATCGCTCAAGATTCGCGTGGTCAGCGCCATTGCGCGTCGTCCCGTCCTCGACAGCAGATCCCACGTACTTTCCAGCGCGTGCGGCAGGCCGGGAATCTGCAAAAACGGCAGCACTTCCTCAAGCTCGGTCGCTCGACTGAGCCGCGCCAATCGATCCACCGCCAGCTCGCGAAGCTGGGTGTGCGGGTCCGACAGAAACGGCAGCAGCTCAGCGGGCGTTAGCTCGGACAGCGGACGCGCTCGCAGCCGAGCGGTCGTCACCGCCGGATCGGGATTGGCCAGCGCTTGATCGGTCGGACGCGGCGCTTCGGCCTTGTAGGACGCCAGCGCGGGCTCTACGCGTGCTTGCAGCTCCAGCTGGGCGCCCAGCGCGGCTTCGGACATGCCTTGCGTGACCGTCAGGATCTGCTCGCGCTCATCGGGCAGCGCATGCCACAGCGTCTCCAGCGCGCGAATGGCGGCATGACGGACGCGCCAAAACGGATCACCGAGCACTTGCTTGATGGTTCCAATTGCTTCGCGGTGTCCGCTTCGGGCCAGCGACAGCGTGGCTGTGCGACGGACCCACCAGATTGGATCGAGCCGTGCCAGATGCGACAGCCGGTGCTGCACACTCGGAGCGAGCGCCTGCGGACACAGTCCCAGCGCACGGGCAGCGGCTTCGCGAACGCTCGGTCGATCATCGTAGGTTGCGTCGTGAAGCCACCGAACAGGATCGACCTTCACCGACTTGGCCAGCACCTGCGCGGCGTCGGCTCGCACGCGACCATCCGTGTCCGAAAGCAGCGCAGCGCGAGCGGCATAGACATCGGCAGTGCAGTGCGGATCCAGATCGGACAGCGCAGCCAGTCGAACATCGGGCGATCGTGACAGCAGCCTAGTGCGCGCGTGCATGCGACCTCCCGCTGGCTGGCTGACGGCTTCCCGATGTGGTTCGTTGCGAGTCCGGTAGACCCGACGCCAAGCGCTGCGCTTGTTGTGTCACCCACTTAGCGTACGGCACAACTCGCATCGGACTCAATCGCGACGGAGCGTGCCACATGTCCTGTGCGTACCTACTCGGCTGCGACAGGACGTGACAACAGAACGTACGGACTTACGGACGACGCTTGGGATGATTGCCGGAGCTGGCTCGCGGCGACATGAACATGCGTGGCAAGGTGATTCCGCGCGTCTCGGGCAGCATCCAGACCCAGCTGGCGGTGGCGAGCGCGAGCACGAGAGGAACCGACAGTCCACCGGCCAGACCAAAGCGCAGCTTCATCGCGGCCACGACCACGGGGGCCAGCAGCTGAACCGAGCGCGCCAGGTTGTAGGTCGCTCCCATCGCAGCGCCGCGAATCTCGGTGGGAAATAGCTCGGCCAGCAGTGCGCCAAAGCCCGCCGTGCAGCCGGATCCAAACCCGAGCATCAGCATCGTCAGCCAAAACAGCGGTGGATGCAGCGTCAGCCACTTCCAGTTAAACGCGAGCATCGCCAGCGCACTGGCCGTTATCAGCGAATACGCACAGAAGGCGGGACGACGTCCGGCTCGATCGGCCATGTTGCCAAACATCAGCATGCCGACGAACTGACCGATCTGCGCGGTCAGCACCCAGATCATGCTCTTGCCGATGCGCTGACCCATTTCGTTTAGCAAAAACGACGGCAGCCAGATGTAGCAAGTCCAGTACGTGCCCATCTTGAGCACGGTCAAAATCCACGCGACGACGAAGCGACGACCGATACCGGCGCGGAAGACTTCGACGAAAGAGACATGTTGGTTGGTGCGCTCGTTTGGCAGGACCATGGATCGACGCATGGCGACGGCGAGCAGCGCGGTGGCACTGGAAGCGAGCAAGATGGCGCGCCAGCCAAGGATCGGTAACAGCAGAAATCCGGCGACGGCAGCGAGTGCGGCTCCGAGCGGCTCGCCGGCTTGCAACAGTGCGGCGGCGCGACCTCGATAGCGTGATTCAACGGCTTCAGCGACGAGTCCGTGTCCGATGGCCCACTCGCCACCGACGCCCAGTCCGACCAGTCCGCGTCCAATCAAAAACACGGACAGCGACGGAGCCAGACCACAAACCGCTGAACCGAGCGAGTACACAAACACCGTCAGCGCCAGGATGGATCGCTTGCCATATCGATCCGCCAGCCATCCGGCCAAGATACCGCCCAACCCGGATGTGGACAGCGCGACGCCCAGCAGCCAGGACTCGACCTCGTGCGAGAGGTGGAACTCGTGGCTGACGGCGTCTTTGATGTACGCAAACAGGACGAGATCGTAGAAGTCGAAGGTCCAGCCCAAAAATGCAAACAGAAACAGTCGATATGGGAACGGGCGACCCATGGAAGAACTGGCCCTAACCGTAGAGGCGATGGAAGAAAGGCGTTAGAAACAGCGTCGGAAACCCTAGCGGCATGATTCATCGATTTAAGCTCGAGTTGCCTTTGCGGGGCAACGGATGAGCCATTTTTCTTTCGTTCTTGGGCTAACTGGCTCACTGCAAATGCGGGACGACTGGGCTGTCCGGGGTGCGGGCCTGATAAGTTGAAGCGATGGAATCTGCTGCACAAGAACAGCTCCGCTTGGGTGTGGATCTGGGTGGAACCAAGATGGAAGCGGTGGTGGTTCGTCTATCGGGGGATTCGTTTGAAGTCCTTGCGAGACTGCGTCGACCGACGGAGCGAGACCTTGGCTATCAGCACATCTTGGATGCGCTCTTTGAGCTGGTGACAGACACGGCGCAAAGTGCGGGACTTGCGACGATTCCTCCGATCGGGGTCGGCATGCCGGGCAGCATCAGCAGACGCAGCGGGCTTATCAAGAACTCGAACACAACGTGTCTCAATGGCCGCCCATTTCGCGATGACTTCAGCATCAAGCTGGGCCAGTTTGTGCGCTTTGCCAACGACGCCAACTGCTTTGCGCTGGCGGAGGCTCGCTTCGGTGCGGGACGCGGACATCAGGTCGTCTTCGGTGTCATTTTGGGCACCGGTGTGGGCGGTGGCTTGGTCTTTCCTTCCGCAGACGGTGTGCCTGATGCCTGGGACGGACCGCAAGGCATCGCGGGGGAGTGGGGCCATGTCAGCCTCGATCCAGCGCATGGACCCAGCTGCTACTGCGGTCGTCGCGGCTGTATCGAGACCTATCTGTCGGGACCGGCGCTGGAAGCTCGCTATGCCGAAACGGCGGGGTCGGCGGGTGTGCTCTCGCTCAAGCAGATTGTCGAGCGTCGCGGCGAAGATCTCGTCGCCCAGAAGGTTTTGACCGAGCACTATCAGCTGTTCGGACGAGCGATTGCGACGGTGATAAACATCGTCGATCCCGACGCGATTGTGCTCGGAGGTGGCCTATCGAACTTGCCCTGGCTCTATGAGTCGGGCGTTGCCGAAGCCGCCAAGTGGGTCTTTAGCGACGAGCTGACCACGCCGATTGTGCAGAACGAACTCGGAGACAGCGCCGGGGTGATTGGTGCTGCCCTTTTGCCGTAAGAGCTTGGTATCCTCCGCCGCCCATGCCGCTGCGAGTTCGTCATCACGTCAATCCGTTTCACCTTCGTCTGCTCGACATTGCGCCAGAGCGGCTCGCAGCACCCGTCGGTCAAGACGAAGCGCTTCAGATTGAGCTGGGCTGTGCCGATGCGCAGTTTCTGTTTCAGCTGGCTCGCCGCGATCCGCTGGGCAGCTACGTTGGGGTCGAAATTCGCGAGCCGCTGGTCGATGACGTAAATCGCCGCGCCGAAGCGGAAGGTCTTCACAACCTGCGTGCCCTGTTTGCGCACATCAACCTGGACCTCCAGCGGCTGTTTGCCGGTCATCGGATTCGTCGCTTCTTTATCAACTTTCCCGATCCGTGGTTTAAGCGCGCGCACCACAACCGGCGCATCGTCAATCCTGAGCTGGCCGATCAGCTCGTGTCGATGCTGGAACCCGGTGGCGAGCTGTTTTTTCAAAGCGATATCTGGGATTTGGCGATTGCCGCGATGGAAGTGTTCGAGACCACCGCAGGAATCGAAAACACCGCCGGAGAGTGGTCGTTCTTGAAGCACAATCCGTATCCGGCGATCTCGCTGCGTGAAGAGCGTGTCAGTGAGAAGAACCTGCCGATCTGGCGCATCCTGTATCGGCGCGTGGCATAAACAGAGGATGAGGCACGCGCGGCTCGGACTGTTGCTCGCTTTGCTCTGCGCAATCGGCTGTAGCGCGAACAGCGCGGCGGACCTTGGGTACTTGATGCTGCGGCTGCAAGCGCAAGGTGTGCCCGCCCGTGCGACGCTGCTGGAACCACAGGTCTCGGTGCTGAGCAACGAGTGGAAGAGCGCGGACGCGATTGCTCCAGCGGACTTGTCGATGCTGACCAAGCGCGATCCGGTGACGGTGATCCTGCGCGTGCCGGTGCAAGATGCCGGACAGCGGGTGGCGGCTGCGGTGCGCGTGCTCGACGAAAACAAGCAGATGCTGGCGGTGGGCGGTGCGCAGCTTGCGCTGATGAGAGACTCGTCGCTGCCAGTGGCGCTGGTCGATGCACCAGATGCCCGCAATCAGTCGCTTCAGCTTGCGAAGGTGGTTCCGTCGAAGATCGCGAGCGGAAAAGTGGTGACGCTGTATGGCTGGGGCTTCTTGTCGACAGACGAAGTGACGGTTGGGGGTCAGAAGGCTCCGTCGGTGCAGTGGCAGTCTTCCGTCGAGCTGGTGGTGACGATGCCGCAAGCGCTGGTGCTTGGACCGACGACGATCACTGTCTCGCACCTCGCTGGATCGAGCGACACCCGATCTGACCTTGCCACCGTCGAGTAGCTGCGCTGGTTACTTGCTCGTTTTCGTCGGAACCGTCAGCCCGTACTGCTTGAGCTTGTACGAAAACGTCCGAATGGGCATGCCGAGCAGCTCTGCGGCGCGCACTTGAACCCCGTTACAAGCGGTCAGCGCTTCGCTCATCCGACGCTGCTCAAGCTCCCGAATCTCGGCTTCCAGGTTGCGAATGACGGGCGGCGTGCGCTGCGGATCGACCGACGGCTTGGGCGGACTTGCTGTGGGCAGTCCATCCGCGGACTGAAGCAGACCACTCACTTCTTCGCTCGTCACGACGCCGTGCGTGCAGGTTGCAGCCAGATAGTCACAGACGTTGCGCAGCTCGCGGATGTTGCCGGGCCAGGCATGGCCAAGCAGCAGCGCCAGCGCACCGTTCGACAGCGACGGAGTCTGCGTTCCCAAGCTGGCACACGCGCGACGCAAAAACTGCCGCAGCAGGATCGGGATCTCTCGTCGCCGATCTCGCAGCGGAGGCAGCACCACCCGCGCCGCCACCAAGCGAAAGAACAGATCTTGGCGAAAGCGACCGTGACGGACTTCTTCTTCTAGGTCGCGATGCGTCGCTGTGACCAAGCGGACATCGATCGGCAGCTCGCGAGTTCCCCCGACGCGAACGATCCGCTGCGATTCCAGCGCGCGAAGCAGCTTCGCTTGCAGCGGCAGCGGCAGCTCTCCCACTTCGTCGAGAAACAGCGTGCCTTGTGCCGCCTGTTCGAGCAGACCGTGTTTTTGGCTGACTGCGCCGGTAAACGCGCCTTTTTCGTGACCAAACAGCTCGCTTTCGGCCAGGGCTTCGGGCAGCGCTGCGCAGTTGACCGCGACAAAGCGACCGCTGCGCTTGGAAAAGACATGCAGCGCGGTGGCGGCGATTTCCTTCCCGGTTCCCGTCTCACCGTGAATCAGCACCGGCAGCGTGCTCCGCGCGAGCCGCTCAATCAGCGCAAAGATCCGCTGCATCGCCGGGTCCGCAATCGTCACCTCGTGTTCCCCGATGAGCTGCGTCCGCTGGGCTTTTTCCGCGAGCAGACACTCTCCAGCTTGGGCCATCGTCACCGCGGCTTGGGCGGACAGCGTCAGATGTTCTGCGTCATTTCCGTCGGCAGGAAAGCAGGCCACACCACCGCGAATCGAGGCACTGACTTTTTGCGCTTTTTGATGAAGCTCAGCGACGATCGCGTGTCGTTCCTCATCGGCCAGCTCGGGCAGCAGCACAAAGAACAGCGAATCTTGGCGACTGACCACATCGATCAGCCGAACCTGCGTCGTCAGCGCCAGCAGGAGCCGCGCGATGTCGGCGTGCTCGTCCGCTTGCAGACACAAGAGCGTCAGCGGTCGTCCATAGCGCTGCGATCGCTCCACTTCTTCGATCAGACGCTGACGAAACAGCTCCATCGGAGCCAGCTCGTGACGAACTTGCTGAAGCTGCGGCGCGTGCAGGACGAGCGTGACCTCGCAGATTTGAATCACATCGCCGTGCTGGAGCTTGCGTGAACCGACGACGCGCTGACCGAGCACGCGGGTTCCATTGTGCGAGCCCAGATCCACCAGCAGCAGCTCCGATCCGTCGATGCGCAGCCGTGCGTGATGTCGCGATGCCGTTCGATCCGACAGCCGCAGCGTGCAGTCTTCGGCGCGTCCGATCAGCAGCTCTCCCGATGCGGGCAGCGGGCAGCGCCACGAGCTGTGACCTTCAATGACCAGCAGATACGGCGCGGGCAAGCTGCGCGGCTGAGTCTGCGGCTCAATCGGACTGATGGTTAACGTGGCGTCGCTGGGAGAACCAGACATAAACGGAGAGAAGCGAGCGAGGACAGAAGGAAGAGGGCCGGAGCCGCTTACTTCTTGGTGACGACGTCTTCGTCGTCTTTGTAGGCTTTGAGCACGATCACCGTGATGTTGTCGACGCCGCCATTTTTATTGGCTTGATCGACCAGATCCGTCACGGCTTTTTCCAGGTCTTCGCCGGCGGCCAGACAGATCTTCATGATCGTCTGGTCGTCGATCATACCGGTCAGACCGTCGCAGCACAGGAAGATCGTGTCGCCTGGCAGCAGCGTGTCGTGACGGATATCAACCTGAACCGACTCACGCATACCCAAGGCCCGCGTGATGACGTTCTTGTGAGGGAAGTTTTTCTGCTCCTCCTCCGTCATGTCGGGCTTGGCTTCTTTGTAGTCTTCGAGAAGGCTGTGGTCGCGCGTCATCTGCTTGATGACGCCGTCGCGAATGCGATAACCACGAGAGTCACCGACGTGGCTGAAGTACGACTTATCACCGCTGATCATGCAGGTGACCATCGTCGTGCCCATGCCTTTGCACATCGGGTCTTTGGTTGCCGATTCGTGTACTTTCCAGTTCGCCAGCTTGATGCTGCAGACGAGCCGGTTTTCAACGTACGACAGCTGCCGATCCATCTTGTACGGCCAAGTTGCTTCTTCATCGCGCGTGCGCTTGAAGAACTCCTTGACCGTCTCGGTCGCTAGCTTCGAGGCTACTTCGCCTTTGGCATGGCCACCCATGCCGTCGGCCACGATGAAGAGCTTTTCCTCCTCTACCGTGTCGTAATAGTCCTCATTCTGCTGCCGCTTCATTCCAGGGTCGGTCTTGGCTGCGTAGCGAATCTTCATGGTAAAGGCGCCGGGCTGTTGTGCATCTTCAGCGCAGAGTAGGACTTTATCAACAGTGACGAGAAAGTCAACCGGGCCGAGTTGTCACTCGATAGCTTGGTCGCTCGGTGCAAGGTAGGGAAAGTGCGCAGCTTGGCTTTCGCGATGGCATCTAATGGCTCGTCGGAAATGTCCGCCAAGTCAACCTGATAGACTGAGGAACCATGCAAACGCAGACCTCGCACAACGACCACAGCGGCTCGGACGCGCGACAATCGGCACCGCTTTCGGCCACGCTTTTGACCATCGGAGATGAGCTGAGCCGAGGCGAAATCATCGATAGCAACGCGGCCTTTTTGGGCAGTGAGCTGACCGCGCTCGGCGTGTACGTTCGCAAGCGGATCGGCTGTAACGATCGACTGGAAGACATCGTCGCTGCGCTTGATGATGCGGCACGGTCTGGATCGCTCATTTTTGCGTCGGGAGGACTTGGGCCCACAAGCGATGATCTGACGGTTGATGCAGTGTCGGCGTGGCTCGGGGTTTCGCCGGTTCAAGAGCCCGTTCACGAAGAGCGAATGCGTCGTCGCTTTGCCGAGCGAAACTTTGCGATCACGCCGAACAACCTGCGCCAGGTGCGCATTCCGGCGGGCGCGACCGTGCTCAGCAATCGAACGGGCGCAGCGCCGGGCTTTTCGGTGGAAAAAAACGGGGTTCGCGCCTTCTTTATGCCGGGTGTCCCGCGTGAGATGAAGCCGATGTTTAGCGAGCAAGCGGTTCCGCTGCTTTCGGCGGTGCTGCCTCAAACGGTGACGGTGCGCCGGATCTATCGAACGCTCGGACTTGGTGAATCGCACGTCGATCATCGCTTGGCGGATCTGCTCAGCTCGACGGAAGCACAGCGGCACGCGCAGCAAGTTTCCGTGACGATTCACTATCGGCTCGCGTTTCCTGAAGTGCTGGTGACGCTGGTGGCAAGCGGTGCGGACGCGACGCGGCTGGATGAAGCGCTGGCGGTGCTGGACGTGGAAGTGCGGCGACGGCTCGGGCACGCGCTGTACGGAACGGGAGAAGACGAGCTATCGGCGGTGGTCGGAAAGGCGCTGCTTGCGCGCGGACAGACGCTGGCGACGGCAGAGTCGTGCACAGGCGGCATGATCGGTCAGACGCTGACAGCGGTGCCGGGATCGTCGGCGTATTACCTGGGCGGGGTTGTGGCGTATGACAACTCGGTGAAGCGCGGGGTGCTGGGCGTTTCCGAAGCGACGCTACAAGAACACGGAGCGGTCAGTGAAGCGTGCGTGCGCCAGATGGCTGAGTCGGTGCGGACGCTGCTCGGTGCGACGTACGGCGTGTCGGTGTCAGGCATCGCGGGACCGGGCGGCGGCACACCCGACAAGCCGGTGGGAACGGTGTGGCTGGCTGCTTCATCGCCGGAACGGACGCTGTGTCGGCTGATTCAGTGGCCTGGAGATCGGGAGCAAGTGCGAAAGATTGCGACGGCGGCAGCGCTGAACCTGGTTCACAAGCTGATGTTTCCAGAGCGGCTGTCGGACCCGGCGCTGCGACTGTGACGGACGGCGCTTAGGCTTCGGACTTCGGCGGGCTCGGCGCGGCTTCGTTCGGAGCGTCTCCCTCGCTGGCTTGATGCGGCGCCCGAACCAAGCGAATCGACAGACCCAGCAGCACCACCACACACAGCAGCAGCACCCCGAGCAGCACCCAGTTCATCCGTCCTTCTTGGAAGTAGTTTCCCGGCGGACGATAGCCAGGGTTTTGCGCAAGATCGCCAAGGCTTGCAAGCTTCGACGGATAGTCGACGAGCACTTGGCTCAGGCTGGCCAGATCATATGACGGACTTCCCAGCGACGGATTGCCGAGCAGCAGCCGATAGCTGTTTTGCGCATCGCCTTTGTAAATCACGCGCGGCACCGAGACGACGCCCAGCACCTGCGGAATGTCGAGCGCGGGATTGTCTCCGTTGTCGACTTCGAGGATCAGCTCTTTGACGGGATGTCCAGGCAGTGGCAGCCGGTGAAGTCCCGCATCTTCTTCGGACAGACGCAAGATCGTCCCACTACACAGCACGGTCGCGTACGGCGTGGCTTCGCTTTTGGCTTCTCGGACACGCACGCTGCGACGATAAAACGAGCTGGACACCGTAAGCTCCAGCGCTTCCATCGGCACGAGCTGGCTTTGTCCTTGATGCATCAGCGACAAGCGATAGCGGCTTACCTTGTCGGTCGCGACGCTCGGCTCGGCGGTGATGCGTAGCTCGGTCCTTGTTTCCATGTCGTGAGGCACGATCACGTACGGCACTTGCTGATTCGAGGCATCGACGACGCGCAGATCGCCCAGATCCGATCGCAGAAACGCCAGGTCAATCGGCGACAGGAGCAGCGAATACAGCTCGATGCCATCACTCATCAGCACCGGGCGCTGCATGCGAAAGCTGGTGGTTTCCAGCGGACTTCCTGTCGTCGGAACGGCGGGCAGCGGCTGGGGCTTTTGAAAGCGTGGATTGGTCTGTTTGGGTCCCAGCGTCGCGGGCAGCAGCGTGCTCAGCTTCGCCAGTGAGTCGGTCAGCTTCGCCAAGTCATAGTCCCGGACACGCGCCGTTTCACTTCCGTAATACAGCGTGTACTGCGAGTCACGCTCGGCAGATGATCCATTTCCGACGGGACTTACCGGGAAGATCAGCCGCGAACCGTAGCCAGACACTGTCACTTGCAGCTCGCTCAGCGGCGGACTGTCTCCGTTGGCGATTTCCAGCACGATCACGCCACGACCCGGCGCTTCGTCGAGTCCAAGCGTCAGGTTTTCGCCCGTCACTGGCTCGTCGTCGATGGGCTCGGTCGGATCCTTTTTGTCAGGCTTTTTCGTCGGTGGCTGAATCGGTCCGTCGGCGATGCGAAACAGCGTGCCTTCGGCCAGCACCTTCAGCTTGGCTTGATGGGGAAGCTGACTGCTCAGTCCTTCGGCTTCGAGCAGCCGGACCGATCGCACAAATCCGAGGTCGCGCGCGGAAAGCTGAAGCTGCAAAAAAGCCAGCTCAGGCGGCACTTCGAGTCGATACAGCGACAGGTTCTCGTCGTCTCTGTCCTTGTCCTTGCCGTGCTTGCTACTCGCGGGCGAAGGCATGGGCACCAGCGGCACATTCATCGTCCACAGCGAGCCCGGACGACTCAGCGACGACAGCGCGGTCACTCCTTGCAGCGACAGCGAGCGGAAATAGCGAAAGCGTGTGCTGATTTGAAAGCGCAGAAAGCGCGCGCGCTCGGACTTGGGCAGTCGCAGCGTCGTGTAGTGCAGCCGTCCGCCTGGCGCGTTTTGCCACGGCAGATCGAAGATTCCGACATCGCGCGCAATCACGCGGAACGGTCCGCCGGGCTCATCGCTGGCTTCGACGGTGACTCGACGACGGAACTGATGCTGCGGAATGGTCAGCTCCAGGCTCTCGAAGCGGCGAATGCTGCCCAAATCGACGACCCAGAGCGTCTGTTCCGGCTCGTGGCGCGTGTCGATCAGCTGCCCGGAATAGCGACGCTCTTTGGACTCGGGCGCATCTTTGGTGACGACGTAGGGCACTTCTCGTCCGTCGGAACGGATCAAGCGATAGCTACCGGCTGGGACGGTGCTGGTTAGCTCGGGAGGCAGCGCGACGACCGCGAAGCCATCGGCAGGCGTTCCTTTGAGCTCGATGCGACGGAGACTTGGATAGCTCGACTGGGCGGCATCGCTGGCTGCTGCGTACAAATCAGACAGACCGACGAGCAAGCCAAGTGCAGCACAGAGCGCGACAGAGCCTCGATGCGAACAGACGGAACGGACTGCGCGAAGCAAAGTAGACAGCGAAAGCTGATCGCTCATTGTGGCTTCTCCGAGGCGGGCGCGCCCTGTTTGGGGTCCTTGGCGGTTCGGAATGCCAGTCGCTGATACAGCAGCGACACGACGAACAGCGACACCGCAAGTCCCAAAAACGACAGCGCGCGATAGATTCCGCCCACTTTCGAGAGATCATACAGAAAGACTTTTCCGACGGTGAGCAGCATCAATCCGAGCGAAAAGAAGCGCTGACCTCTGCCGCTCTGTCGCATACCGAGCACGAGCAGCGTCAGCGCGTAGATCACCCACGACAGTGATCGCGTCAGGTCGCGTGCATAGCTGCGCTCTTGCCATAGCTCGGTGTGACGTCCGACGGAAAATGCATCCGCGATCTCGACGTTGATCAGCACAAACACCAGCAACAGACCGGCGTAGTAGATGACGCCCGCGAGCGGGATTCGTCCGAGCGGAGTCAGCTCCTCGAAGCGGCGACGATACTTGGCTTCCACGGGCGCAAGTCCCGCCGAGCCCAGCAAGAACGCGACGCAGGGCACGCCGTAGCTGTAGAGCAGCCAGTTGAGCACCGGCAACCCGCGCTCGTGATAGGTCAAAAATGTTTGATCGGGCAAAAGCCGCAAGAGCACTCCGACGTAGAGCAGCAGTCCAAAGTACTTGAGCCCCGGATGCGGCAGCTTGCGATACAGCCACCAGACCGACGCTGCTTCAATCGCCCACGCGACGGCAATCCACTGTTTTTGCAGCTGAAGCGGAATCGCCAGCGCGATAAAGCCCAGTGCGACGGCAGCAAACAGCGCACGATGGGCCAAGTGACGCTCGGCCAGCTCGTCGGTAGACAGCGTCTTGGTCGCCGACGGTCTGGGCAGCGACTGAATCAGCGCGAGCGCCGTTACCGACAGCGTGGCCATCACCACCGGCAGCACGCCCACCATCGCTGCACCGATTCCCGACAGCCACGCTTTGTAAATCGGCCAGAAGAACATCGGACCGGCCAGCCCGGCTGCGACGAACAGGCTCCGACGCTGACGCAGATGCGGCACCGCCCACAGCAGCAGCAGCGGTACGAGCAAAAACCACAGATAGAACGCTCCGTAGAGCGGCATCACCGTCGAAAAGTCGATGCGTTGAAAGTGCGCAAAATGCCACGAGCCGAGCGTCCACGCCGACAGCGCTTCCGCCACCAGAATCACGCTCGTCACGGTCTGACGCATCACCGTCGTCAAGAGCAGCAGGTTGTAGCCGAGCAGCACGCCGAGCGCGAGACCGGGTCGCTGGCTGAGTGCCGAGTCTTGCAGCGCCACCACCACGCCGAGCATGCCCACAAACGTCGCGATGCCTGCCGAAAGCTCACTGTCCCAGCGACGATGTTTGATCGTCAGCAGCCCGAGCTGTTCAAACGGAACCATCTGCGCCGGACCCGACTGTGATCGCAGCGCAGCACGAACCTGCATGGCCACCGCAAACAGCATCGGAATCGCCAGATCGCGCAGCACCCGCGCCGCCGGTCGAACTTGCAGCAGTGCTCCGTCGGGACCGAGCGTACCCAGCAGCCAGGCCCACAGCGTCAGCATCACCATCAGCGTCGCCACTGGCTGTACAAACGGCAGCGACTGCACACGAGACCGCTCACCGAGCAGCACAAACACCGACAGCAGCAGCGTGACCAGCACCCACGGCGGATCGGCAAAGCCGCGATGAATGACCACCGCCACAAAGCCAAGCAGGCCAAGCAGCACGACTGTCGCGCCAAGCTCTGCAAGCAGCGCTCTCGTCGTCGCGGTTTCGGTCACATCCGCGCGCTGAATCAGCGGGCCAAGCCGTGGCAGCACGCTGCCGATTCCCACCCACAAAAGCAGCAGCAGCGTCGCGGGCCAGAGCGTCGCCAGCGTAAGCTGCTCACTTGACCACAGCACAATGCCCACACCGAGCAGCGCCGCCGAGCCCAGCAGACGCAGCGATCTTCCGTAGCGCAGGGCACCGAGAGACGAGCCCAGATAGGCCAACAGTCCAAAGCCGTACAAAAAGAGCTGACGATCGTCATAGCTTCCCGACGACAAGACACCGATGGCAGCCAGCATCGGCCACAGTCCCGCGCCCGCAGCGGCTTGATGCGCTGGCTCGGTGGTGTCCGGGTCGCGTCGACGAAGCCGAAACAGCAGCGGCAGCAGGCCAAACAGCAGCGAAAACCCGAGCGATACGCCCGCCAGGATCGGCAGATGACTCGGTCTCCAGCTCTGCGAGGCCCACGCAAGCTGCGTCAGGCACGTTCCAAACAGCGCGGGCCACAAAAGGGCTGCCCAGCGCTCGACCGACAGCACAAACAGCCCGAGATCGACGCACAGGACCAGCGTAAACAGCAGCGGCCAGCGCTCTGCGTAGCGAGGCTCAGCGGCCAGCACCACCGAAAAGACAAACGGCCACAGCGCCGCAAACGTCGCGTTCCACAGCAGCGCTTTGTGTCGATCTGGATCGAAGCGCTTGGCGACAAACGGCACCGCGATATACATCAGCGCAAACGCCAGCGACGACACCACCAAGAACGGCAGCTTCTGCGGCGACAGATGTGTCAGCGCCCAGCCGGTCTGAATCAGCAGCGTTCCTGCCAAGCTCAGCGACAGCAGGCGATGCCAGCTCTTCTGAATCGCCACCCACAAGAACCCCAGGTTGAGCAGCAGGATGTAGCCAAACAGCCCAGCCGGACGATCTTGGCCTGTCGACAGTGCCAGCGGGGTCGCAAAGCCGCCGAGCAGTCCCAAGATCGCGATGTAAATCGATCCGTAGCGCAGCGACAAAAGCGCCGCCGTCACCGTCGTCAGCAGCATCAGCAAAAACGTCGGCCACAGCGAGATCAGGTCGTACAGATCGTGCGCGGCAAAAAACGCGGAATACAGGATGGCGATGCCAGCTCCGCATGCGGCATTGGCTGTGACGCCGTAGCGTGGACGCAGGAAAAACTCGGACCCGGTCAGCGCCGACAGCGCGAGCAGCACCAGCAAGATGATCCGCAGCGTCGGACTGATCAGATCATTTTCGATGGAGTACTTGGCAAACAACGCACCCGCGACGGCCAGTGCAATGCCTCCCAGCCACGCGGCGCCACGAACACCGAGCAGCTGTTCCCAGTCAAAGCTCGGCGCTGGTTGCTGAGAAATCGTTACAGCTGGTGGTTCCGATGGGATCGACGGATTGGCGGGCGGACTCGCTGACGCAAGACCTGCGCTTGGCTGCGGCAGCACGGAGTCTGCGGGGGCGATGTCCGGTCGAGCGGTCGTCGCAGGCTCGGTGATCGGTGCAGACGCTTGGGCGGGCGGGTTTTGTTCGGCGAGACCGGCGGCTTGGGCTGCCGTAAAGACCGCATCAAGCAGTGCTGTGGGCGCTGGGGCTGCGACGGCTGGTTGGGCCGCTTCCGGCAAGACCGCGTCGTGTGTGCGCTCGTCTTCCGGTTGTGGCGCAGCACTTGGCGCGGTCGATCCGGCTGGCGTTTGAACCGCGACTTCTACGGCGGGGGACGCTGCGGGCCTGGGCGGACTCGGCTCGGCGTTGATCGCTTCCTGTAGATCTCCGAGCCGTCGCTGAAGCTGTCCGTGCGCTCGCAACAGCTCGAGCACTTGGCCGCGTAGTCGCTCGGACTCGGCGCGGGCCTGCGCAGCGAGCTGCTTATTGATCTCATCGCTGCTCTTGAACCGTCGCTGGAGATCAGACAGCTCTTGTTCTTGCTGGACCGATCGCGTGATCAGCCAAATCAAGACACCGATCGCCGGGACAAGCAGCCATTCCATGATAAGGGTCCGGCTACTTTACCACACCCGACGTGGGACTACTTCGATGTCGATTTGTATAGCGTGCGTACACTTCCATCGGGTCGTCCAATCATGGCGATGCTGGCTTCGTGACAAAATAGGCCGGTTTCGACGACGCCCAGCAGCTGCTTGAGTGCGAGATGTAGTGCCGCACAGACTGTATCGGGTCGTAGCGTGGCTTCGGCGATGAAGTGGCCGGAATCGGTGCGATACGGACTGGATCCGTCCGCGCTCAAACGGATGTGAACGCGCTCGACCATCGGCTGCTTGGCAATGCGCTCGACCGTGTGCCGCGCGCCAAACGAGACGATCTCCACGGGAAGTGCGCGTGTTTCACCAAGCTGCGCCACGACCTTGGCTTCGTCTGCAATCACCACCATCTGCCGCGACGCCTGCGCCACCAGCTTTTCGAACAGCAGCGCACCGCCGCCTCCTTTGATGAGCTGAAGCGAGGGATCGATCTCATCGGCACCATCGATCGTCAGATCAATGGCCGGTGGTGAGCAGGGATCGATCTGATCCAGCTCAAACAGCGGCAAGCCAAGCGCTGCGGCAAGCTCTGCGGATCGTCGAGACGTTGCAACACAGCGCAGGCCGTGCAGCTTTTTGGCGGCAATACAGCGGATGGCGTGTGCGGCGGTGTCTCCGGTTCCAAGTCCCAGCGTCATGCCTGGTTTGACCAGTGCGACCGCTGCTTCGGCTGCGGCACGACGGGCAACAGTCTGTGGGGACAGCGTTTCTTGCGACATTGGGCGGCACCTTAGCGCAGCTTGCTTCGGCAGTTAAGCGCTCAATGTCACCGACTGTCAGCCTCTGTGCGGGACGCTCTCCTTCTGGACGGTTGGGCAGTGTCGCAAAGACCTCATTACTCAGGCTATGATTCCAGCTGAGTGTCTGGGGCTTGCGTCAGCGTCTCTTCGGGGGGCTTGCGCTGGGGGCTCGACATGGGTGGGCACAGAAGGAGCGCTTGCATGCGTACTGGCAGGTCATCACTTGGCTGGGTCGGCTGGATGTCTGTGCGGCTGTGGCTTTTCTTCGTGCTGCTCTGGGGCTCGACGGGCTGTGGCGGCGATTCATCGGTTCTTGTGACCGTGCTGCGCGCCGACTCGGAAACCGCTCAGTTTGTCGTCGATGCAAGCCTTGATGGCGAGCCGATCGCTGCGTCCCAGTCGTTTCCCGCGAGTCCTCCGTATTTCAGCGTGTCGATTCCTTCGGGCCGTCGTGGCCTGCTGTCGGTGCTGATCGAATCGCGCGATGTCGATGGCTGCACGCGAGCCCAAGGTCGCGCGTCGATCCAGATCGGGAGCGACGGTCGGGCTGCGCTCGATGTGGTGCTGACGCCGCTGCCCGCGCCAAGCTGTGCGGTGCTCGTTCAGCTTCCCGATCGCATGGTCAGTCGAGTGATCTCGACGGATGGAACGCTGCGCTGTGACGGTTCGTGTCGGACGCTGGTTCGCAAAGGCTCGTCGCTGACGCTGCGGGTGGAGCCAGCCTCGGGAGAACACCTGATCGGATTTCGTGCGCCGTGCGCAGGAACCGAGCCGTGCTCGCTGCAAGTCCGCGCGCCTGTGACGGTCGAAGTCTCGGTGGTGCGCGCCGAGGTCTGCTCCGTCGATGGCATCTGCTGGAATCAGCCAAGTCCCCAAGGTCAGACGCTGCAAGGTCTATGGGCTGCGACGCCAACCGATGTCTGGGCCGTCGGTGAACACGGAACGCTGCTTCACTTCGATGGTCAGAGCGTCGCCAGCATGCCATCCCCGACGCATGTGCCGCTGTCCGCCGTGTGGGGAAGCTCGCCGCAGAATGTCTGGGCCGTCGGAGAAGCTGGAACCCTGTTCGCGTTCGATGGCAAGACCTGGACCGCCAAGCAGCCCGTCACCGACGAGTGGCTTCACGGCATCTGGGGCAGCGGCGCAAGCGATGTGTACGCCGTCGGTGAAAGCGGAGTCGTCATTCACTTCGACGGACAGACTTGGAAGAAGCGCTCGCTACCGACTTCGATGGCGTTTTCCACCGTCTTTGGCACCAGCGCGAGCGATGTCTGGGCGATGGGCTACGGCAGCGAAGCCTGGCACTTCGACGGAACAGCGTGGAACTCCGTGTCGCTCGGCGGCAGCTTGCTCATTCGTTCGATCTGGGGCCTGCGCGCAAACGATCTGTGGGCCGTCGGATACGACTACAGCACACGCAGCGGCGTCATCTTGCACGGCGACGGACAGAGCTGGAATCGCTATCTCATGACGGCTGGACCTCGGCTCTACGCGGTGACCGGAACCAGCGACGGAGACGTCTATGCCATGGGCGAACAAGGTCTGATCCTGCGCTTCGTCGGTGGTCGCTGGGAAAGCCTACCGAGGCTGACGACGCAAGCGATCTATGCGGTCGGAGGACTCAGCGCCCGCAGCGGTCTGGCCGTCGGTGAAGGTGGCTTGCTGCTGCGCTTTGACGGCACATCGTGGCAGCTGCAAAGCAGCGGCGAGCCCACAAACCTGCTGGCGATGACCACGCTCAGCTCGGGAGAGTCTTGGATCGTCGGTGAATCGGGTCTTGTCTTGCGCGGTCAGGCCGGACACTTTGAGCGCGTCGCCAGCTCGTCACTCGATGCCTTGCGCGGCGTCTGGGCCAGCAGCAGCGATGATGTCTGGATCGTCGGTGACTACGGAACGATCTTGCACTACCGCAATCAGCGCATGGACCTTGTGCAGTCGGGGATCCGCAGTGATCTCCTTGGTGTCTATGGCTTTGGTGAGCGCGATGTCTGGTTCGTCGGACGCGGCGGAATCCTTCTTCACTACGACGGTCAGTCGCTGTCACAGGTCGATACCGGGCTGCCACAGGCACTGCTTGCTGTGGGTGGTTCGTCGTCATCCGATGTCTGGGCCGTCGGTGAACAGGGTGTGATCTTGCATCGCATCGGCACCGATTGGCGTCGCAGCTACTCGCGGACCGGCGACACCTTGCGTGCCCTGTATTCTTCGTCGCCCAGCGAGGTTTTGATCGTCGGAGACAACGGCGTCATCATTCGCTACACCGGCAGTGCCTACGAATACGACTTCGTCGGGGATGAAAAGCGACCCATCACGCTGCTCAGCGTGGCGGGCGCAGCGAGCGGCGAGCGACTGATAGCGGGGCAGGGTGGAACGCTGTTTCGCTTCGACGGCACCGGCTGGAAAGAGCTAGACAGCGGCACCTCAAACCCGATCACCGCGATGCGCAGCGACGGAACGGGCCGATTCTTGCTGGTCGGTCACGGTGGCTCCATCCTGCGTCGAGATGCGCGATAGCTCACCGTCCCAAACCGTCACAAGCGACGCTACAGACGATCTTCGGACTCGAAGTCGGACTCGTAGCGACTCACGTCGATGCCCTGATCGATGAGCGGCTGACGGTTGCGATAGCGTGTGACCTTGGCGCTCGACAGGATAAACGAGCGGATGACCTGCTCTCGCTGCACCACGCGCGTCGCTTCGGCCAGATGCTCCGCATTTTTGGAAACGCGCCAGCGCGCAAGTGCCCGGAACAGCGACGGAACACTCTTCAGAAGTGCTTGCAGCAGCTCTTCGGCTTCCGCGCTCCAGGTCAGCTCTTTGGGCAGCGCCGGAATGTGATCGTATTCGTCTTCGCTGAGCGGTCGCCAGACGATCAGCGTGTGTCCTTCGGGGTCCATCACCACCGACTGAAGCTCTTGAGCCGTCGTCCGATGCGGTTCGTACTGAACCCGCGCGCCGATCGCCGTCAGCGAACGGACCGCTGACTCGACGCTTTCGACCTGAAGTCGCAGCGTGACCGGATGTTCGACCCGTCGCACCTTCGATAGACGAAGCACGCAGGTGTACACATCAACGTCGAGCCAGCCTTCGCCGCGTGCTTTGACCTGGAATCCCAGCTGGTCGATCCAAAAGCGCTCGGCCCGCTCGATGTTCTGGACGGGAACGTCAATGTGGCTCAGTCCAAACACAATCATCGCAACAAC
>CALMML010000019.1 GCA_937868485.1 uncultured Myxococcales bacterium
CGGGTGATCATCGGCGTCACGCCCGACGGCCGCAAGGAGCCGGTGACGATCGGCAGGCATCAGTTCGCCATCGGCGCAGTCCATGGTACCACCGTCACAAAGCCGTTTTTGATGAGAGCGACTTCGACGAAGTTGCTGTGCGCGAAATAGTCCTCCAGAGTATGCAAGGCTTGGCCGAGCCGGCGATGTCCCTCCGGTGTCGGGCCGAGGTTCTTTGCCAGAAGGAGTTCGGTGCACATATATTGAACGGAGTCTTTGATATAGACCTTAAGGCGCGAGACAGGATCGATGGCTCCCATCGTCGGCGAATAACCCTTGCTGAACGCCGGATCGATCCCTGTTGCATCGTCGAGCCCCATGGGGTTGTCGATGTGCTCCTCGGGTCGATAGACACCGAGGCGGCTGGTGGTAACGAGGAAAAGCGGCGAGCTGCCGAACTTGGCTTCCGCCAACACATTGACGACGTTTGTCAAAGCCTCGCGCGAGAGAAAAGTCTTCGTTGATTTAGGGGGGCGAATCAGCTTGGGGTCGACAAGCTGAGAGTAATCGCGCAGCCAGTTGCCGAAATAGACCTCACGCATGCGACCGGCATCGATACCGCCGCGCGGCAGAACACTTTCGATCTGCTCGTGCCCAAACGAAACCCCGGGCTTGCCTTTGCCATCGGCGGCGAAGAACTTCAGGCTGCCCGTCTGCTCGTCGTTGTTCAGGGCTTCGTCATTGAGCCAGCGCTGCATCGCTTCGTGCATCTTGGTGTGATCCACATGTAGCGCTTCACGCCGACCACCATGAATCCAATCGGCAAACGGCGTCGACTTGGCGCGATCGTAGCGCAGCAGCACAATCGCATGTGCGAACACGGCGCCCTCATCGCGCGGTCCGTCGCCGCCGACTTGCGAATAGACGCGGCGAAGCATGTAGTCGACATGATGACCGAACTCCTCGACGAGAGCAATCATCAGCCCCCAGGCTTCTCCCCTGTCCTTTCGCGCGCGGTCGACCAGTGCACGCTGAACCAAGATCTGGTGGGTTGCGCGATCATAGGCCGCGCCGTGCCCGCCCGGCAGCTGCGGCACGATTCGGATCTTGGGATTGCGAAACGTCCGCTTGGCCAGACTGTCGCGCAGCGCATCGTAGGCCTTGAGTGGAATGTCGCCACCGAAGATATATATCAGCCAGGCGATAAACTCGATTCGCTGCTTGAAGTGCTCAAGCCCCGTCAGCTGATCGAGAGCGAAGGTACTATCGAGCCGCGGCACCTCGACCTGAAAGCGGTGCAGCTTTCCAGTCGCACAGGCAGCCGACTCGCCAAGCGACGGGGGGGGCTGTGGGCCAGGTACAATCGACATGGGATGAGTTCGAGCCGGACTGCTATGATGGATTTCATACCAAAGCCGAGCCGACGTGTCAACAGCGCCGCTGGCATGCCGATGGCCCGCTTGAAGCAAGTGGTGCCGCGCACAGCGACGGTGGACCAGGACGCCACGATCATCCATCGAAAGCCGCAATCGCAACGCGCTGTACACGTACGAAGGAATGCCCGGCTATCAGCCGATGGTGGCGCGGTGGGCCGAGCTTGGGCTTGCGCTGTGCGACGAGTTTCGCGACGGCAATGTCCCGGCGATGATGCAGCCGCTCCTCGCTTGCAAGCGCGCCTTTGCGGCCCTGCCCAAGTGTGTCACTCGGTACTTCTATCGCGCCGACTCGGCCAGCTATCAGCACGAACTTTTGGCGTGGCTCAGCGATGAGAATCGCGAGGATGGTCCGCGTGGTCCCATCGGTTTTTGCATCAGCGCCAAGATGAGCCCGGAGCTGCACCGGGCCGTGCTCGCGGTGGCAGAGAGCGACTGGCGACCGTATCGCGCCCCCGGCTCACCCGTCGACGAACAGCGCGATGTCGCCGAGGTCCCCTTTGTGCCCAGCCTCGTCACGGAAGCCAAGCACAGCCGCCCACTGCGCTACGTCGCGGTGCGCATTCGGGCCAAGCAAGGGGAGCTATTTTCCGACGGAAACTCGGTCAAACACTTCGTGGTCGTCAGCAATCTGTGGGAGATGGACGCCGCCAAACTGTTGCAGTGGCACCGTCAGAAGGCGGGTAGCATCGAAGCGCTCCACGACGAGACGAAGAACGAGCTGGGCGGCGGTGTGATGCCCAGTCGGTACTTCGGCGCCAACGCGGCCTGGTTCCGTCTGGCGCTGCTGACGCACAACGTCCTTGTGGCGATGAAGCGCCTGGCGCTGCCGCCCGAGCTGCTCGACGCCAGGCCCAAGCGCCTGCGCTTCGAAATCCTCTGGCAAGCCGCTCGGGTGGTCCATCACGCTCGACGGCTGCTTCTGCGCATCAGCACCAACCTCCGCCTCGCCATCGACCGCCTTGTGCAAGGCACGGCGATTTTGCGCGCTCTACCCGCCCCGAGCTGACGACCACAGCCTCCTCGCCACTGCCCCCCCGCCCACCTGCGTCGAGGACCAGGCAAGGCCCAGCCACGTCCGCATCGCTCGTTTTTGGCATCGCGGCAGCCACACCAGATTTGTGGCGTTCGCTTTTGCTCATCGGAAAACCGAACGCTACTTCACGGTATCCTTCTTCTGTCCGCTACTGCCCAGCCTCCCACCGCTTCAGCTCGCTTCGCCGAAAACCTTACGGACGGATTGGGGGGGGACCAGACCTGATTGGTAGTGACGCAGGTCGCGGTGGGTGGCGCTGGGGTGGGTGCGACGGAGCCGGTGGCCCAAGGGGACAGCTTCGCAAGTGCGCCGCAAATTCGCAATGAGCGCGGACAAAAGGTAAGAGTCCTCCTTGGAGAGCCACCGTCTTTCCGTCGGTGGCGGACTCATCGGTAGCGGGGTGGGCCTACTCCGAACCGACACCATGAAAGCCAAGGAGGACAGCGATGAAAGTACTGCCCATCGGTGGGCGCGTCTATCACTTCCTGCGGCGCCAGCTCAAGGCTCCGTGGGCGCGTTTTGCGACGGTGACGGACCCTCGGGACCGTCGAGGCCAGCGCTGGTCGCTGCTACCCATGATGCACACGATCTTGGCCGGGATTCTGGCGGGAGTGAAGACCCTGCGACAGTTGGAGGCCCAGAGTCTGGATCTGCAGATGCCGGGATTTTCTCCCCTGCACAGGCGGCTGCCCGACACCACGGTCTATGAGCTCCTGGGGCGGCTGGCTCCCGACGAGCTGCTCGGCACCCTGGTGGCGCAGGTGCGGACGCTGTGGCGGAGCAAGCTGCTCGCTCCTTTGGGGCTGCCGTGCGGAGTCATTGCCATCGACGGCAAGTCGCTCGGTGCGCTCGACCACGACGCCGACGGGTGGGGGCAGCGGCACACGCGCGACCACGACGGCTCGCCGTATTGGCTTGTGCGGGCGCTGCGAGCGGTGCTGACCTCGTCGGTGGGAAGGCCGGCGCTGTGGCAGCTTCCCATCCCGCCGCACACCAACGAGATGGG
>CALMML010000020.1 GCA_937868485.1 uncultured Myxococcales bacterium
GGGCTGCCGAACATCACGCCGATCTTCATGCGGATCTGGTTGATGAAGATGACGAGCGTGTTGCTCTTGTTGATCGATCCGGTGAGCTTGCGCAGCGCCTGCGACATCAGACGCGCTTGCAGACCCATGTGCTGATCGCCCATCTCGCCTTCGATTTCGGCTTTGGGCACCAGGGCTGCAACCGAGTCGACGACGACGATATCGACCGCTCCCGAGCGAACCAGCATGTCGGTGATTTCCAGCGCCTGTTCACCGTTGTCTGGCTGCGAGACGAGCAGATCGTCGGTGCGCACGCCGAGCTTTTTGGCATACGTGATATCGAGCGCGTGCTCTGCGTCGACGAATGCGGCCATGCCACCGCGCTTCTGACACTCTGCGACCACCGACAGTGCCATCGTGGTCTTACCGGACGACTCTGGACCGAAGACTTCGACGATTCGGCCTCGCGGCAGTCCGCCACAGCCCAGCGCCACATCCAGCGCCAGCGATCCCGTCGACATCACCAACACTTCCGGCAGGGCCGTACCCTCGCCGAGCCGCATGATTGCGCCTTTGCCAAACTGCTTTTCGATGTTGCCGGTGACAGCTTCAATTGCGGCCAAACGATCACTGCGACTTGAGCCCACGCGGGACTCGTCTTTCTTCTCAATCGCCATGGAAAACGCTCCTTTGCTACAAGGCCGCTGGGTATAGCAAAGAGGGCTGACAGCCGTTGCTATTTTTTGGTGATTGGCGTCGCTGTGGTATCGGCGGGACCGAAGAGCTGACGGAGCGCTTCTTGGTACTTTTCGATGCGGGGATACGTGGCCGTGGCGAGCTTTTCTTCGATGTGTCGAAGCAGGGCGCGCTGCGCTTCGTGTAGATGCTGCGGCGTCTCGACGTGAACTTTGATGTGTAGATCGCCGCGAGTCGTCTGTCCGACGGAAGTTGGATAGCCTTTTCCGCGTAGACGGAAGGTTGCTCCCGACTGAGTTCCTGCGGGGATCTTCATCTCGACGCGGCCTTCCAGCGTCGGGACATCGATCTGACAGCCGAGCGCAGCCTGCGTGAAGCTGAGCGGCAAGTCGCAGAGGATGAGTGCGCCGTCTCGACGAAGCAGTGGATGCGGCAGAAGCTTGACCGTGACGTTGAGATCGCCGGGACTGCCGCCTCGTCGGCCTGGTTCGCCTTGACCGCTGATGCGACGGGCGCTGCCATCGTCTGTGCCGGGTGGAACGCTGACGGTGTATTCGCGCTGCTGATCGGTAAGGCCCATGCCCCGACAGTCGGGACACGCATCGACGACGACTTTGCCGACGCCCTGACAGACCGTGCAGGTTCGACTGAGCGAGAAGATGCCTTTGCCGGTCTTTACGTCGCCTTTGCCTGTGCAGGTGGCGCAGACTTTCATCCCGGCTTCCCCGCCGCGTGCGCCGCTGCCTTGGCACGTCGGACAGTCGGCGCGAACCGGAAAGCGAATCGTCTTGTTTGCGCCGTGCGCGGCTTCCGCCAACGAGATCTCGAGCGTGTAGCGAAGGTCGCGTCCTTTGCCTTTTCTGCCGCCGATGAGGTCACCAAACAGGTTGGTAAACAGCGACTTCATCGCTTCCAGATCGACGGCCAGCGGATCGATTCCCGCTGCATCACGCGACAGGCCCAGGTGTCCCAAGCGATCGTAGCGCGCGCGCTTTTCGGGGTCCGACAGCACCGTGTACGCCTCGGAGACTTCCTTGAACTTCTCTTCGGCTTGCTTGTCGTCGCGGTTCTGATCGGGGTGATAGCGCAGAGCCAGCGCCCGGTACGCCCGCTTGATCTCCGTCGGATCGGCGTCTCGGGGCAGCCCGAGGACGTCATAATAGTCGCGCCTAGCGTCGGCCAAGAAGTTCCTCAGTTTGCCTGGTTCGGCGTTTCGTCTTTGCGCTCAGTCGGCGTCTCACTCTTGCGAGAGACCTGCACCAAGGCGGGACGAAGCAGCCGGCTTCCAATCATATACCCGCGCTGAAACACCGTCGCGACATGATTGGCGGGCAGCGAGCTAGATTCGACGCTGCCAATGGCTTCGTGGAAGTTTGGATCGAACGGCTTTCCTTCGGCCTCAAACGGCTTGATCGCGGACTTTTCGAGCGCAGCGAAAAATCCCTTCTGAACCATCTGCACGCCTTCGACGATCGACGTGACCGTGGTCGACGGGCTCTTGCTGGCCGTGAGCGCGCGGTCGAAGTTGTCCATGGCCGGGAGCAGCTCTTTGACAAGGTTTTCGAGCCCACGGATCGCCGCGTCTTCCTGATCCTTGCGCGCGCGACGCTTGTAGTTTTCGTACTCGGCAGCGAGGCGCAGCAGACGATCGTTCAGATCGCGCTTTTCCTCCGAGAGCTTGTCGACCTGCGCTTTCAGCTCCGCTTCGGGCGAAGTCGGTGCTTTTTCACTGGCACCGCCTGCCTGCGTCTTGCCCGGCTGCTCGGTAGCGTTTGTCGACGGTGCTTCTTCGGTGGCCATGTTCGTGTCTCTCCTTCGAACTGAGTGGATATCTTTCGACGTAACTATCGTGGCGTCGCGCCGCAAGCCGGAAGTTCATCACGATGTGGATCGCTGACACCAGATAGACGTTTGCCCGCTTACAGATACGTGCAGCGCACAGCGGCTTTCCGTCGGTACGCTCTTCTGTCTAACTGCTTTTTGTGACGTCGGCAAGACCGAGTCCTCCAAGTTCTCCGCGTTTGCTGATTCGAACAAGCCGCCGCTGTTGCTTGAACCGACGGAGATGCCAGCGTGGCCGCGTCACAAGCTGCGACGTTGGTCCGTGACCAGCGGATGCGACTTAGCGCTGACGAACCACTTCGGACAGAAGCTGCGCGGTAAAGTCGACGAGCGCAATCACGCGCGAGTAGTTCATTCGAGTCGGACCAATCACCCCGAGTGCTCCGAGCGGCTGCTCATTTGAACCATAGCTCGCTGCGACGACGGTTTTATCGGAAAACTCGGGCACCGACGTCTCGGCGCCGATGAAGACCTGAATGCCGTGGGCCGACTCGGTCTGCTCGAGCAGCCGTAGCAGCAGCCGATGATCTTCGAGCGTTCGAAACAGTGCTTTTAGTCGCTCGGGCGTCGCGGGTTCTTCGTCGGTCAGCAGCTGTGAGAGCAGGTTCGCATGTCCAGCAACGATCACCGACGGTGGCTGTGACGGCAGAGCTTGGGCCGACATGCGTAGCGCGCGCTGTGCCAGCTCGTCGTATCGGGTCCGCTCAGCTGCCAGCTCTTTTGCGACGAGCGTTCGTACATCCGATAAGGTCTTCCCGTCGAGCAGCGTGTTCAAATAGTTGCTTATCCGCTCGAGATAGTCGTTTCGAATCGGCTCGTCGAGCGTCAGCAGCTTGTTGTGAACCCGTCCCGACGTGTTGACGATGATCGCCAGCACCGCGTTGTCTTTTACGCGAACGAACTCAATGTGTTTGAGCACGTCGAGATCCACGCGCGGCGTCATCAGCACAACCGTATGCGACGACAGATCGGACAGCACTTTGCTGGTCTCGCGCAGCACGGCATCCACTTCTCCCGTCGAAAAGTTGTAGTGACTGGCCAGCTCTTCGCGATCTCGCGGCGACAGCTGCCGAATCTTGAGCAGCGAATCGACGAAGAAGCGCAGACCCAAGTCGGTGGGCACGCGACCGGCGGATGCGTGAGGCTGACGAATCAGTCCCAGCTCTTCCAGATCGCTCATCACGTTGCGGACGCTCGCCGGGGACAAGTCGACGCCATAGCGACGCGTCACCGTGCGAGAGCCAACAGCTTCTCCGGTGGTGAGATATTCCTGCGTGATCGCCGACAGGATTTTTCGAGCGCGGTTGTTCAGTTCCAGCATCGGTAAAGACGATGGTTCCTCGACAAGCAGTATACTGCGGGGAATGTCGGTCCTAACAGCCGCTGTGGTTCAGCTTTGTTCGTCACCGGATGTTGCTTCCAACCTATCGCGCGTCGCTGCGCTGTGTGAACGAGCCAAGTCTCGAGGCGCAGAGCTGGTTGTGCTTCCTGAAAACTTCGCACTGCTTTCTCCCGATGAGCGCGAAAAGTTTTCATGGGCGGTGCGGATTGAATCATCAGACGGTGGATTGCGCGGCTCGGGTCAGATCCTAGACGAGATGCGCGCACTGGCTGCGCGGCTCGGCATTCACTTGGTGCTTGGCGGTCTTCCCGAGGCTGGACGAACCAGCGAGCGTGTCTTCAACAGCAGCGTTCATCTTCTTCCCGACGGTGGAATTGCTGCGGTGTATCGCAAGATCCACCTGTTCGACGTTCACTTTGCCCACGCGAACACCAGCCTGCGCGAGTCATCTTCCGTCGAGTATGGCGATGTCGATCAAGCGATCGTCAGTGCGACACCGTGGGGCGGGCTCGGTCTGTCGGTCTGCTACGACGTGCGGTTTCCTGAGCTATATCGAAGGCTCGTCGCTGCGGGCGCTCAGCTTTTGTCGATTCCGGCGGCGTTCACGCTTCATACCGGCAAGGATCACTGGCACGTTCTGTTGCGCGCAAGAGCGATTGAAAATCAGTGCTTCGTGCTCGCGGCGGCGCAGCAGGGACGACACAGTCCGACGCGCTTTACTTACGGACACAGCCTGATCGTCGATCCGTGGGGAACCGTGCTGTGCGAAGTTCCCGACGGAGAAGGCGTGGCGGTGGCCGAGCTAGACTTTGCGTCGCTGCAAAAGATTCGGACCGATCTTCCCTCGCTGGCTCATCGTCGGATCGGCGTGGAGTCATAGCCGTGTCAGCCTCGGCGCTTCTTTGCGCGCAGCTCTGGCTGTCGGCTCCGGCGCTGGTCGTGGCAACCGATCAGCTTGCGGACGTCAGTGCTTCGACACCAGAGTCGCTGCTCGAAGCGGGTTTGAGCGGTGAAGTCCGCCGTCTGTATGGCATCGGAATCGCGGACGTTCGTCGCTACAACCTGCGTGAGGCACTGGGATCGGTTCGCAAAGCGCGGGCGCTGGCCTATCGAGAGCTGCTGCACGGACCGAGTCGAGGACCACAGCCGCGACGACACTTTGTGCGGATCGCCTACGTCGAAGGACAGCTTCAGCAGCTTCAGCTCATCGACGATCAGCTCAAGCTGCGCGCGGATCGTGGCGGTGAGCAGGCGGCGGCGATTCAGCTTCGCGCACTGATTCTGCACAACGTGTTTTTGGCGATCCGTGGCTTTACTGGGCAGCTCGACGTGCCGTTTGCGGAGCGTGTGCTGGCTGCCTATCGAGAAGCGCAGCTTCAGCGCAGTCGCTTCAATCGCGAAGTCCAGCTTGGGATGGCGGCGATGCTGGCGGAGCGAGGAGAGCTCGTCGAGGCGCGCAGTGAGTTTGCCAAGCTGAGCACGGCGGAGCTACAAGGTGACGGCATCGATCTGGCGGTGATTTATTATCATCTCTCCGTCGGAGAAACCCGATTGGCGCTGGTGCGGCTCTTGGATGCGACGCGTCGGGACACTTGGCAACACGGCGTGCGCGAAGGCAGCTCGCTGCGTGCGTCGATGTACCGAATGAGCGACTTTGATCGCCTGCGCTCGCATCCTCGCTTCGTCGAGCTGGTGACGATTCCCGAAGAGCAAGTGACGCCGTAGACGCCGCCGATGGGCGAGCCTGTCCGCTTACAGAAAGCGAATGCAGCGCGGCGCGGTTCGGCTGATCAGCACGTCGCACGACAGACAGGCTTCTTTGCCTCGCGGGTCTTCACACGTTGCACAGCGATCAAGCGTCACAATCGCGCTTTGAAACTCGCGATCCAGCTCGGCCATCAGCTGGAGCTTTCGCTTGAGCCCATCCATGTGCTGCGCCAAAAGACCCTGGAGCGCCATCGCAGATTCCTTCGACGGACTCGTCTGACGCGCGGCGAGCAGCTCGCGAATCTCTTCGATGGAAAAACCACAGGAGCGCAGGTCGATGATGAGCTTGAGCTTTTCCAGCTCGCCCACTTCGAACAGACGATGTCCGCCCGTCGAGCGCTGCGCTGCTGAGATCAGCTTTTCCGCTTCATAGAAGCGAACGGCGCGTGGTGTCGTCCCGGCTCCGTCGACCATTGCTTTGAGGGTGATCAGGTGATCGGTTCCCCCGGTCTTTCGTCGCCTTGCTGACGGACTTTTGCCATGTAGCTGAATCGTCGACAGCTTCGGTTCGTTTCCGGCTGTCTCCGTCTGATTTTTCGATTTGGTCATTCCCTCTGCTTCAGACATCGCGCTGTTGTCGGCCTCGTTGCCATTTTTTGGGTCGCGCGGTGCATTGTCAAATGCGCATCGACTGTCGCTAGCGCCCAAGCACAGCGACGGCAATCGCGGTTCCTCCGAGCATGCTCAGCGCAGTCGGCATAAGCACGCGCAGACGCATCGGAAACAGTCGGTGAAGTGGATCCGCCAGCGAGATCAGAACGGCCCATGGAATCGTGACCGCGAAGTGCAGGTTTGCTCCGGCCAGCACAAACAGCACGCGAATCATCGGCAGCCAGATGATCGTCGTCGCTGTCATCATCAGCATCGCCAGCGCGAGCGCCGGGGTGGTCTGCTCTTCAGATCGCACACGCAACATCCCGACGAAGATCGCCAAGCTTGCGACGAGCGCTGGCAGCGTAAACAGATAGCTTGCGTCCGTCTGTTTCAGCGAACAAAGCAGCGACGCCAGGGTCCATGGCAGCAGCGTTCCCAGGCTCTGACCCCACAGCGTATCGAGCGACGACGGCGGCGACAGACGACACGCGAGCAGCTGAAAAAGGCTCGTCACCGCAACGGTCAGCGTCGAAAGTGCCAGCCAAGTGGGCAGCGGCTGCGACAGCCACGGACGCGACCCGCCGGACAGCGAAGCGATCAGCTTGCTGACGACAGCCCCAACGACCGCCGCGACCAAGATCACCAGCACAAACCGACCGATTCCCAGCAGCAGCAGTCGCAGCGCTTGACCTCGCTGTCGCTGGATGAGCAGCCCGATCGCCAGCAGCCACAGCGTCGCTTGGACGATCGCCAGCCCGGCGGCGGTTTCCGTTCGATACAGCACCAAGTGGCGCGTAAACAGCTCGAACCAGACTCCGTCGCGATCGTCAGACGGTAGCGTCGATCGCGCCAGCACCGCCCGCGCCGTGCCGAGCGACTGATCGCCCATGTGCTGCACGCTCCCGAGATCGAGAAACTCAAGCGAGTCTTGCGCCGTGTGGTACTGGTGCGCACGCTCGGCGAAGGCAAAGTTTAGACCTCGCCAGCCTGCCGCCTGAAGCACCGTCAGATCCGTATCGTTTGGCAGCAGCTTGTAGAGCGGATAGATCGCCGACGCTGCCATTGGACGCTCGACGGATGTTGCGTATGCCTCGACGAGCCAAGTGCTGTGACGACTGGCTTCAAACATCGCGGTCTGTCCGCCAGTTCCTCGGGCTTCGTGATTCAGCACCGCAGCGACGCGAGAAAGCCAGCGATGCGACGGCAGCAGCCGGGCACCGAGCAGTCCTGCTTCTTCTCCATCGTCGATCACCACCACGAGCGGACGCTGCCAGATCGCTTGTACCTCCAGCGCGCGAAGCACTTCCAAGATGGTTGCGACGCCCGACGCTGCGTCCCCGGCACCTGGACCGCGCGCCACCGAGTCATAGTGCGACAGCAGCACAAGCGGCTCACGTTGATCGGCAAGTCCCGCTGCTGCCCGTCGAGCAATGATGTTTTCGACCTGCGCACAGCGATCGCGCAGACACGACGGACCGATCTGCAGTTCCGGCGACAGACCCAGATCGCGCAGTCGCTGCATCACAAAGTCGCGCGCCTGACGATGTGCCTCGGGATGCGGCTGACCGTTCAGTCCGACGGGACGCGGTCCAAAGGCCGTCAGTGATGCAATGTCTGCGCGGGCGCGCTCGGCGGAAAACTGCTTCGCTTCGCAGTCGACGGGCTTGGGACGCGGTGGTGGATGATGAATCAGCACCAGCAGCGCGACGAGTCCCGTCACAGACAGTGCCAACGCGTAGTGCAAAAAAGACGGACTCCGCGTCGGTGTCATCTGCATCCGTTAGATCGACTGAAAGTCGTGGATCAGGGCTTTTTTCTCTGTTCCTCGTCGCAGCGCCAGATCAATCAACCGACTGAGCAGCGCTTGATAACCGACGCCCGTCGCCTCCCACAGCTTCGGATACATGCTGATCGACGTGAAGCCGGGGATCGTGTTGACCTCGTTGAAGTAGAACTTGCCGCTCTTGCGATCGAGGAAGAAGTCGACGCGCGCCATGCCTTCGCACTCGAGCGTCGAAAACGCCATCGCCGACCACTGTTGCACTTCTCGAAGCTGCTCGTCGCTGATCGGCGCGGGAATCAGCAGCGCCGCGCCATGTTCGTCGAGATATTTCGCCTGATACGAATAGAACTCGTGACGAGGATTGATCTCGCCCGCGATGCTGCACAGCGGTCCACCCGACGGATCGCTGTTTTCCAGCACCGCGACTTCGATTTCGCGCGCGTCGATGGCTTGCTCGATGAGCACCTTGCGATCAAAGCGCAGCGCATCGCGAATCGCCGCGTCGAGGTCTTCTGGCTTTTTGACCTTGTGAACCCCGACGCTGCTGCCCGAACCCGACGGCTTGACGAAGCACGGATAGCCAAGCGTCCGTCCCACTTCGTCGGGCAGCGACGCCGCTTGCGTCGCATACGTTCGTCCGTGAACCGTCCGATAGGGAACCACCGGAATGCCCGCCCGCTCCGCGAGCCGCTTGGCGACTTCCTTGTCCATGCCAATCGCCGACGCGAGCACGCCACAACCGACGTACGGAACGTCCGCCAGCTCCAGCAGACCCTGCAGCGTTCCATCTTCACAGAACGTCCCGTGCAGCACCGGAAACACCACGTCGATCGCGGGAACCGGCAGCCCGAGCGCATGTCCCGACGGAATTCCGACGGGAATCAGTGTCGTCCCTTCGCTCTGCGACGGATTGGGCGGAAGCACAAACTGAGGCTCGTCACGAAACACCGGAAGCTGTCGCGAGCCTTTGTCGATGCGTGACACATCACCGGGATGCCAGCGTCCATCTTTGTCGATGGCGACGGGAATGGCGACGAAGCGATCGGGATCTAAGTTGCGCAGCACCGACGCTGCTGACTGAAGGGAAACCTCGTGTTCCCCTGATCGACCGCCGTAGAGCACAGCGACGTGAATCTTCCGTTGCGTGGACACGATGATGCTTTTCCCCGTCTGCGCCTAGTGAAAGCGCGGAACCTTTTCGACGTCGAGCTGCTCGAGCGCAGCGCGAATCACCAGTGACTTGTTGGCCTTGCTGTAGCCTCGACGCTTCAGCTCTTTGACCAGACCTTCGAGCCGCTCAATGTCTTCGTTGTACAGCGAGATACAAACGACTTTGTAGTGCGTCGGACGAGGCTTCTTTTCCGGCAGATCAGCGACGGGAACTTGATGAACCGCAGCTCGCTCGCTATCTCGCTCGGGACGATAGAAGCCATTTGCCAAGATGTCGTCGACGGAAAGTGGATCGGTTTGCAGCGCGCGAGGGCCGCTTGGTTTGACGCTCATGACCGGGGAACTCCTTATTCGAGCGACGCGGGTTCCATGGTCTGAGCGGTGGATTCGCTGCTGCGGCTCGGGCTGAGCGGCGCAGTCTCTTTGCCGGTGATGCGATCGACGACGCGACGATAGTCTTCGGCACCCGGCGAGTCTCCATCGTATTCGAAGATGCTCTGTCGGTGACTTGGTGCTTCCGCCAGTCGGGTTGAGCGCCGAATTGGCTCGATCAGCTTTTCGCGGAAGTGTCCACGCAGCGTCTCCAGCGCTTCTCGGGCCAAGCGAATGCGCGAGTCGAAGAACGTCGGTAGGACGCCCGCGATTCGCACCGAGTGACCCAGGTGACGCTCAATGTCCTTAAGCGTCTTGAGCACTTGCTTCACACCGACGAGCGACAGGTAATCGCACGACACTGGAATCAGCACTTCTTCGGCGTACGTCAGCGCATTTTGGTTCAGCAGCGACAGCGACGGAGCACAGTCGAGAATCACATACTGATAACGACGGTGCGACAGGCCCATTCGCTGCGACAGTACGCGGTCGCGATCTTGATCTCGTCGAGCCAGCCACACTTCAGCAGCTGCCAGCGTCGCATCGGCGGTGATGACATCCAGTCGTCCGCGCACCGGCACCGCGACCTCTGCTGGATCGGTTCCTTCGACGAGAACGTGATACAAGCTGCGCTCGCCTTTGACGCCCAAGCTGGCGCCGACGTTGCCTTGTGCGTCGGTATCGATGAGCAGCGTCTCGAAGCCTCGCTCGGCCAGGCCCGCCGCCAGGTTGATGGCCGTCGTGGTCTTTCCGGTTCCGCCCTTTTGATTCAGGATGGCGATGCGACGAGCACGTCGGACAGCGTGACTGACTTCCCCGAGCGCCGCGCGTCGGCAGCTGAGCTGACAGAAGAATTGCCGACGGGGCGGTTCACCCGGAGCGCTCGCCAGAGTGGCCACTTGATAGGCGTACTGCGGGATGAATCGCTCTCCGCAGGTCGTGCAGGCTTCATACATGGGCCGATTACACGACCCGGCGCAGGCGTTCGCAAATTTTTCACCATCGCAAACACCCGACTTCCGCTTGCCAACGCGGGGGACAATTTGCAAACCTCCGCCGCCGTGACGTTGCAAGCAAGCGAGGTAGCGGTTTCGGTGTGTGGCTCGGCGCTCGGTGCCTTTCCCGGCGCAGAGTGCGTGGGTGTTGTCGTCGATGCAGGCCCGGCGGCGCTACATCTGCAAGGCCAAGCGGTGGTCGTACCGCGCATCCTGCCGTGTGGTGAGTGTCCAAGCTGTCGTCGTGGCGCGGTGTCGTCGTGTCCTCAGCGACGGACTCGTCCGACGGCTCCGCAGGCCTATGAAGTGGTGCCCGCGCGCTATCTGCTGCCGCTGATCTCACCGTTTGTCAGTCAGTCGCCGCTGTCCGATTCACTGTGGCAGTACGCGGTGTTTGCGGATGGCCTACTGGCCCCGTATACCGGCCTGGTTCGCGCTGGGGTCTCGCCAGGGACCGTTTGTGTGGTCTTGGGTGTTGGGATACGCGCCGTGCTCACTGCGGCTCTTGCAGAGGCGTTGGGGCTGTTTGTGGTGCAGTTTCAGCCTGAAGAGTACGCGCGACTCGATCCGGCTGCGGCACGACGTCAGGTGGCGGCGCAGGCGCAGGCCCAAGGTCTGCCGCTGGCTGGGGCTTGTATCGTCGAGACAGTGGGCAGCGATGCGGCGCGCGCTCGAGCCATTCAGATGGCAGAGCCCGCCAGCTCGATCCTGCTTTTGGAGCGCTCGCAGCCGCTCGGTGGCTCGTCGGGACAGCTGATCGCAGAGCCTCAGGGCGGGGCTCAGCTCGTCAGTGTGGCAGTGCTGGAGTCGCTGCTTTCGTCGCAGTCGCAGGTGCTCTCTGTCGCACCGCATCCAGATCTGCTGCCCGAGCTGCTGGCGCTTTCTGAGCGCTGCCGACTTGATTTGTCGAAGCTGACTCGTCCGGTGCCCGTCGAGGAAGTCGAAGCTGTGATGGAATCGCGGCGCTGTGGGCTGGATACAGATCTGCGGCTGCCGGTGGTTCAGTTTCAGTCTTGATGACTGCGGGCTTCGCAACGGCGTAAGCGGCTCAAACTACGTCGCACACAGCCCCAAGATCAGCTGTTCCATGATTCGCTCGTCGTCGAGCTTGGACAGCTTGAGCGTTCGATCGGTGTGAAAGATCGCTTCGTGCATCGCTTGCACGCGGCTCAGCGTCAGCTTTCGCGCTTGATCGAGCAGCTTTCCCGCGACAAACGGCATCACGCCAAGCGCGCTCGCCAGCTCACCCGGCGACGGACGACCGTGTGACATCAGGTCGGCGGTCTGCCACAGCTTCATGACGTGACGACTGATCAGCGCGAGCAGCTTCAGCGCGGGCTCCCGTTGCATCTGCATCTCGGCGAGCAGCGTCAGCGCGGCAGAGCGATCGGCGGCACCCACCGCGTCGATCAGCTCGAACACCGAGTGCTGGCGCGTGGTGACCACGACTTCTTCAATGTCGCGAATCCGAATCGGCTGTCCGACGGGAACAAAGCAACAAAGTCGCTCCAGCGCGTCGGCAAGCTGTCCCAGATCGGCTCCGATTTCGTCGGCCAGTCTGACGGCGGCCCCGCGCTCTAGCTCGACCTTCAGGCGCTTCGCTTCCGTCTCGATGAAGCTGGGAAGCTGCTTGTCCGACAGCGGGTCCAGCTTCAGCAGCAGCCCGTGTTTTTTAAACAGGTTGAAGAAGCGCAGGCGAAGATCGGCCTTTTCTGCGACGAACAGCAAGCACGTCTCCGGCGCGGGCGCCTCGATGTACTTGGTCAGGCTGGCCAGCTCGTCGGCGGTCAGCTCATCGGCGTCACGGACCAGCACCAGTCGTCGCTTGGCCATCATCGGCAGCGTCTTGGCGCAGGCCAGGATCTTGGCCGCCGCCGCTTCTTTCGCGAACAGCTGATCGTAGTTGAAGTCTTTCGTCGCTGGATCGAGCACTGCCAGCTTGATGGCCTCGATCGCGCGATCGACGAGGAAGCGCTCTTTGCCGCACAGATAGACGAGCGGCGGAGCACTCTGCGACAGCGCGCTATGCAGCGAAAACAGCGGATCTTGCGAAGGGGTCGGCGTCGCCATGCGCGGCGACTATAGGCGAGCGCGGCGTGCCTGTGTCAACGGCTACTTCTTGCGACAGCAACGGAAGCAGTCTTTGTTGGTGGTCATCGCCACCGGATCGTTACAGACGACGCTGGCTTCTTCGGGACAGTTCTTGTCGGGCTCGTAGTCGGCGCTGCATGAGTTCAGGTCGACGGCGCCGATCGCCGGACACAGCGCTTTGTAGTCGTCCTCGGTGAGCCAGACGCCGATGCCGCTGGCGCATGCGATGATGTCCGTCGCGACGCACAGGCCGAAGCGACACTCCATTCCACTGGGGCACGGATCGCTGCCTTGACAGCGATAGAGCAGCCTCGACACATCTGGCGCGTAGCAGCTGGTGCTGACAAGCAGTCCACAGACGACAATCAGCCCGGATAGCAGCCGGGATTGGAACAGCGACGGCTTCATCAGAACCTCCCGAGGATGACAGCGCTGGCCCCGCCGGATGACGGTGCGAGAGCGAGCGACAGTCCGGTGTTGCCCTGCGCGTAGTAGACGCCGGTCCAGATCACGCCCGCCGCAAGGGCCGCGACACCGATGGCATCGAGGGTGAACGCTGCGGTCTGCATTCGCTGGCCTTCTTTTTCGACCGCCTGTAGATCGAGGCTCCATGGCTTGGTGCGGTTGTCGATGCTGCTCACTTCATGCGAGCGAACGATGGCGCCACCGCCGAGACCGATGCCCAGGATCAGCAGTCCTGCGCCGCTGCCCATCAGCGCCATGGCCGGCCAGGGAGGCAGCGATGCCTTGACGGTGCGCGGCGGATTTTTGCCTTCTTCGATCGCTTGCGCGATGCGCAGATCGTCGATTTTTTGACGGACTTTCTCTAGATCGGCTGCTTTTGGGCAGTTATCTACATAGGACTCAAGATAGCCAATTGAGTCGTTAAATTTCTTTTGTCGTTCTGACGCCAGTGCAAGATTGATCAAGAAATCTGGAAGCTTGCTGATGTTATATGCATTCTGGAAGTCTGAGCGCGCACGATTCCAGTCTTGTGATTCCCAATAGATGACCGCGCTATCGTAAAAGCGCATGGCCTTTTCTTGTTCTGCCGGGGGAACCGCCGGTGGCGCCTTGCACTCATCTGCGTGTCGCTCGCGCCGTTTGTGTCGTCGCGCTTCCGCATTGTGTAAGTCGCTGAAGAACAAAAAACTGGCCACTCCCGTTGCACAGACACCGATCCAGGTCGGGAACTGACGCATTCTCGCCATACCCATGCCTCAAAATAACTTCGTAATATTATAAAGCGCTAGATTTTGAGACAGCGATGCACTTTGTGTAGTAGTGTGCTGACATTGTCGTCTGTGTGGTTATAGACGAAATGCATCATATAGCTGTCGTTTGGCTAGGCTTTGTGTGGTGCGTGAATATTACTAGCGGTACGAGCGTCTACTGTGTCGGGGCTCGTCCGCGAGGAATGCATAGCCGAGTCCGGTTGAATCGGATCGTTTCGCAAGAACACCAAAACAAGGCGCGCAGAGGCGCCCGACGAACAAAAGGAGCTTGCCCATGAAAATTCAGCAGCTTGCCGCGATGGCCTTCGCCCTACTTGCCGGTTGTGGGCCGTGGTCGACGTCCAGTCACCAGTGCACCGGAGCCTATGGCTGTGGAGGCGTCTGGACCGGCGGTGGCGGTCTTCCCACCACGCAGTATTCGACCTTCATCGTCGACGCGGGCGCAGCGATCCAGCTCCCGCAGGCTACGCTTGGCATCACCACCAACGGCTCGGGCGACTGGGTTCTGGCGTGGCAGGGCGATCGCTATGCGCGTCAGTTCGAGGGCTCGATCACTTGTCCGGCGGGCTGCCAGATTGCGTACGCTCGCTTCGACAACGCGTATCCGGGTGACAGCGCGCAGGTGACGGCGCAAAACCAGATCGTGTTTAACGGTGTCACCAACGCCGCTGTGCCGCAGAACCTGCTGTTTCGGATGACGGCGCAGCCGGTGACGTTCGATCTCTACATCGATGGACAGCCGGCGATTGGCTCGACGGTGTTTGCGTCGTATGGCGCGCTGTCGACGACCGACACGATGCCGTTTTCGCTGGTGTCGAGCAACGCTGCGTACAGCGGCAAGACCGAAAAGGCACCGGCGCATGCGCCGAAGGTTCCCGAAGACGGAGTCGAGCGCGTGATTACCGTTGCTGCTCCGCAGGGAGACTCGCAGCAAGCGGATAAGTAGGCCCACCACTCTTGGCGATCGGGGCGGCATGTCCGCCTCGGCCAGGCAGCGCATTCCACAGCCGCGAGATGATCAGCGCGCCAAGCAGCGCGAAGAACAGCGGCATAAACGGCCACACTTCAAACTCAGAGCCGGGCAGACCGGGCTGCTTGAAGCGCTCGAGCAGCTTGCCAATGCCTGCGCCTGCGAGCGCGCCCGCGAGATATTGCGCACCGTCGAACAGACCTGCTGCGGTCGCGACCGCCTTGCGTCCGCCGAAGTCCATGGATGCTGCGCCTCCGACGAGCGAGTGCGCGCTTTGAACGAAGAATGAGACGGTGACAAGAACCGCTGCCGCACCCCAAGCATTGTGAATCGTGCCGCGCAGGCTGAGCATGCAAGCAGCCATTCCAAGGAACGCGAAGAAGATCACGGGCGCTCGACGGGACTGAAACAGGCGATCGGATGCGTTGCCAGCGACCAGACCACCGAGCACCGCTGCAACGGGCATGGCCACCGATGCAAACTGATACGGTCCAAACGATCCCAGCGCCTTGGCTCCGATGCCGAATACCACCGTGATGTAGCGCGTGTACCAGTGATCGATCGAGTGACGAACCAGTCCGATACACATCGATGACAGCGCAATGATCCACGGGGCTCTGCGCGCGAAGACCTTGCGCAGGACAAAGCCGATGGTGTCGGCGGCCTGGGCTTCGTCGGGACTTTCGTCGGCGGTGTCGAAGTCTCCGTGACCGGCTTGAGCGGGCGTGTTTTCGACGCGGAAGTAACACAGCACCCACATCACCGTCAGAAACGCCGCTGGCACAAAGAACGCGTACTGCCACGGGAAGAACCGCAAGAGCAGCGGCAGCAGCGTAAAGGCCAAGGTACGGCCCGTCTGAATCATGATGCCGAAGATGCCGGCGAACTTGCCTCGCTCGCTGACCTTGAACCACGCGGCGTTGATCTTGACGATCGAGAGCGCGCCAAACGACTGGAAGTAGTGATTACAGGCCCACAGCACCGCGAACATGGCGATGACCGAGGTGTTGTTGAGCCCAGCGCCCAGATCGGCAGCGGAGACGAGCTGCCCACCAATGACGACGGCGGGCTTGAGAACCAGCAGGTGACACAGGCCGAACAGCAGGTTGAAGAAGGCTGCACCCGCGGCACCGATCAGGATGGCTCGCTTGCCGCCGATTCGATCAGCGAGCGGACCGTTGAGAAACACCGCACAGCCGTAGGTGGCGAGTCCGGCGCTCAAGATCGAGCCGTAGTCGGCGTGGCTCCAGCCAAACTGCTCAGCGACGGCAGCTTGGACGGCGCTGAAGTTGTAACGGCTCATGTAGAAGAAGCCGTACATCAGCCCGAGGAAGAACCAGTTCTGGAACCGACGCCACCGAAAGTCGTGAGTCAGCAGCTCGGCTGAACTCGCGCTCGGTGGCAGGGGATCTGGCCCTTTTCGCGGGGCAGTAACCATGGCGATGCCATACCACAGTCGCGCTTTGAAACGGCAGCGGTTTTTTTGTGGCGCGCGCTATAGTGCGCTCTCGCTCGCGTTTCCCAGTGACTCCGTCGGTGACGACTTCTCCGTCGCTGACAGTGACTCCGTCGCTGAAGGTCACTTCGTTGCTGAGAAGCGCTGTCTGGCCCGCACGAGAGGATGCCATGCCGTCGAGCACAGGCCGATTTTCCGTTCGAAGGACGACTGCTGCGAAGCACGCTCGTCCTCGCGGGTCGTCTGTCCGACGGGCTGTGCGGCATGAACAAGGTTTTGCTCGACGAGGGTCGAGAGTTCTCACACCCACAGGAGGAACACATGCGGAGCTTGTTCATGATTGGTCTGGCGTTGCTGCTTGGCTGCGGAAGCGCGGAGGAGCCGTCGAGTGATCCATCGGTGCTGATGGCGAATGCGCCGATCGTGTCGCTGCCATCTGGATCGGGAGACGGCGTGATGTCGGCAGAGCTTTCTCCTCAGACGGCGGGACCGCTCGACGGAAGGCCGTATCAGTACAAAGTGCCGTCGCGCTACGACAAGACCAAGCCGACGCCGCTGGTGGTGATGCTGCACGGTTTTTCGGCCAGCGGTAGCGTCGAGGAGCTGTATCTAAACATCGGTGCGCTGGCGGAACAGAAGACGTTTCTGTATGCGTTTCCCGACGGAACGAAGAATCCGGTGGGCCTGCGCTTTTGGAACGCGATGGAGTGGTGCTGCAACTTCTTTAAGTCGAGCGTCGACGATGTGGCCTACATAAACGCGGTGATCAGCGACATGCAGGCGCGCTTCAATGTCGATCCGAAGCGGATCTTTGTCGTCGGACACTCGAACGGTGCTTTCATGGCCCATCGCATCGCGTGTGAGCTGTCAGACAAGGTCGCGGGCATCGTCAGCCTGGCGGGAGAGCAGTGGAATGATCCGACGCGCTGCACGCCGAAGAATCCGGTTCCGATCTTGCAAGTTCACGGAACGCTCGACGTGGTGATCGGCTATTTGGGCATGCCGGGGCTGTATCCGGGCGCCAAAGAAACGGTGCAGGTCTGGGCGCAGAAAAACGGCTGTGGCGGTCGACTGACGTATTCGGGGGAAAATCGGGATCTGGACTTGGTCCTGCTTGGCGCGGAAACGACCGTCGAGAAGTTCACGGGCTGTCCATCCACTGGTCCCGTCGAGCTGTGGTCGATTCAAGGAGGCGGGCACGTTCCGGTGTTTAACTCGTACTTTACGTCGTCGATCTATGACTTCTTGATGTCGCATCCGAAGCCGTAGCGCGTGATGCGCAGCCTGCGGACAAGAGGTCTTCGGCTGCGCGTTTCGTCGCTGTTAGGCCGGATCGGGCTTCGGTGTTGTCTTGCTGCTCGGCGGAAGCTGCGGCTCTTGGATGTAGTCCTTCGGTAGATCGCCGGTCAGGCTCCCGAGGAACGTGGCGATCGACTCGGCATCTGCGTCGGATAGCTCTCGACCGAGCTGAAGGCTGGCCATCTGCTTGATCGCGTCTGTCAGCTTGTCGACGGAGCCATCATGAAAGTACGGCGCGGTCTTGGCACTGTTGCGCAGCGACGGAACCTTGAACATCAGCTTTTCGGCGTCGTTCTTGGTGATGGCGGCTCGTCCCAGATCGGTCTGGTTCGGCCAGGGCTTGATGAGTCCCGCCTTCTGATAGCTGGTTCCCCCAAGCAGCGTGCCGCTGTGGCAAGCCACACAGCCGGTATCGAGGAACTTGTTGAGTCCCACTTTTTCAGCGTCGGTGAGCGCGGTCGCATCACCGGTGAGGAACTTGTCAAAGCGCGATGGCGTGACGAGTCGACGCTCAAACGCACCGATCGCTGCCGTTGCATTTTTGATGCTGACTGGCTGCTTGTCGCCGGGGAATGCTTTTTTGAAGGCGTCCACATACGCGGGAATGCTCTGGAGCACTGACTCGGCGCGCTTGTGATCGGGAAGTGCCATCTCGACGGGATTGACCATCGGTCCGCCCGCTTGCTCTTCGACGTCTTTGGCGCGACCGTCCCAGAACTGCGCAATGTGGCCAGCGGCTTGATACACCGACGGAGAGTTGCGTCCTCCGAGCTGTTTTTTGTGGCCGCTTGAGAACTTGTTTCCGTCGACGCCGTAGTGCTGAAGATCGTGGCAAGAGTTGCAGCTGATGTCTTGGTTCTTCGACAGTCGCTTGTCAAAGTAGAGCTGACGACCGAGCGCAATCTTTTCGTCGGTGGCTGGGTTGTCTTTGCTGTCGTAGTTGGCGGGAAGTGGCGTGCCAAAGACCGCAAGCCGTGTCGCATCAACCGTCGGAGCGGCTGGTGCTGCCGGGGCTGGTGCTGGCGTCGGTGCTGCGGCTTCTTTTGCGGGCGCTGGCTTGGCGGCTTCTTGCTGGGGACAGCCGGTCAGTGCGACAGAGCACAGTGCCAACGTACCCAGGGTTCCGACGGTGACAGATCGCGTGGTCGAGGATGAGTTCTTCCGCATGATGACTCCGGTGCGCAAAGGTCGAGCGTTTCTTCGTTCGATGCCAGCGCTGGCGATCTCAAGACGTCCGTCGCCGCCGCGAGGGAACCACAGACGTAGCCAGCGAGCCAAGCACCCCATTTACCACAGACGTGCGCCGACTTGCTAAGATGAGAGTGTCTAAGATGCAGGAACGACCTCCGAGCGGGGAGGGGCAGCTCTCGGTCTGTCCGTATTGCGACAGCACCATTGTCGATGGGCAGGCGCATGACTGCTCTGAGATGGGAGAAAATCCGACCCTTGGCGTCGGTGCGTTACCGAAAGTTGCTGCCGAGCTGCTGCGCGAGGAGCCTGCCGCTGAGGTGGTTCCTCCTGCCATCAGCGTGACGGCGAGTCAGACGGCGCGGGGCAAGACGTCGAGTGCGGCGATTCGAACGATGCAGTCGCAGCCGGAAGGTATCTCGGCGAGCGCTGGCGCCTCGGGAGACGAGATCCACGGGCTCATCATCGACGGTCGCTACGAGGTCTTAGAAAAAGCCAGCCAAGGCGGCATGGGCACCGTCTACAAGGCGCGGCACGCGACGCTGCGGAACTTGCTGGCGGTCAAGATTCTGCGTCGACCCAAAGACGAAGTGAGTCGTCGTCGCTTCTTGCAGGAAGCGCAGCTCCTGTCGCAGATCAAGCATCCGAACATCGTCCAGGTCATCGACTTTGGCGAGCTGCCGAGTGGCAAGTCGTATCTGGCGATGGAGTTTCTATCGGGACCGACGCTGACTGCAGCAGTACGCGAAGGCCAAATGACGCCGCTTCGTGCGTGCCGGATTGCGGCGCAGATCGCTCGCGGCATGCATCACGTCCACGAGCAGAACATCGTCCACCGTGACCTCAAGCCGGACAACATTTTGCTGGTGAATCAGGACGGCAACGAGGACTTCGTCAAGATCATCGACTTTGGCATCGCGAAGGACGTGCGCGCGGTTCCGGGGCTTCAGGTGAGCGGTCAGATGCGAGTGAGCGCATCCTCGATCCCGACGGTGTCTGACCCAAAGCCGGTGCCGGAGCCGGAAGACATCTCTCTCGATGATACGTCGAGCCACAGCCTGACGCAGGCGGGACAGCTCGTCGGAACGCCGCTGTACATGGCGCCGGAGCAGATTCGAAGCGGTCTGCACGACGCAAAAGGGGATCAGTACGCGCTCGGCTGCATTGTGTACTTCATGCTGACGGGACAGCCGGTCTTTACGGGTCGCAAGCCGAACGACATCATGTCGGCGCATGTGAAGCAGAAGGTGGTTCCGCCTCGGCAGCGGGTGCCGGGTTTGCAGATCAGCGACGCGCTGGAAGCGGTGGTTTTGCGGGCGCTGGCCAAAGATCCAGAGCAGCGCTTTCCGTCGATGCGCGCGCTGGAAGAAGCACTGGAGTCCTGTATCCGTGCGCTGAGCGGCGATGCCGTTCCGTCGGCAGATCAAGCGCGTCGTCAGCGTCTGCGTCGGATGATTCCGTGGGCCATCGTGGCGGCGGTGGGGCTTGTCGGATTGATTGTGTATGTCGTGCTGTCGCGTCGAGCCGGAGACGAAGAGATCTCGCAGCCGGAGCTACTGGCGCTGCGGGGGCGGGCGCTGGCGGTGCTGACGAAGCAAGCTGGATCGACGGACCCGCGACTGAAGCTGGGGGCACTGCGGGCGCTCGGGCTCAGTCGAGACGGAACGCAGCGGGCGCTGCTGGAACAGCGCATGGATGAGTCTGAGCCGTCGGTGGCTGCGCAGGCTGCGGAAGCACTGGGTCTGCTTGGTGAGCCGTCGGCTGCGACGGGACTGCTTCAGCGCAGCGGTCGTGTGAGTGATCCGTCGGTGCGAACGGCGATTGCGGTGGCGCTGGAGCGACTTGGTGAGCCTCGGGGAACCCAGCTTTTGTACGATGGGCTGGCGGGCAAAGATGGCGAGCTTCGGCTCTTGTCGGCGCTGCTGCTCTGCGATCGTGGCAATCGAACTGCCGTCGAGCTGCTGTTGTCGGTGCTGGAAAAAGGACAGGTTGGCGGGCCGATAGAGCTGTCGGTGCTGGGCTGTCTGGCGCGCGCGGGCAATGAACAAGCGTACAAGGCGCTGCTGGTGAAGCTTCAGCAGCCGGAGCCTCGGGAAACGCAGCTTCGTGCGGCGCAGCAGCTGATTCCGCTTGGTGAGACGCGCGCGCAGACGCTGCTGGTTCGGCTGGCGAGTGAGCCGGGACGCGATCAGCTGCTTGCGGCGCGCTACCTGGCGTCGGCAGAGCACGGTGAGACAGCGCAGGTGTTTCGGGCGGTCCTTCGAGACGGAAAAGCGAGCAGCACGGCGACGATCTTGGCGTCGGAAGGTCTGGGTCTGTCGGGCAAGCTGCTCGATGTGAGGCTGCTCGATCGGCAGCTCGACGCACAAGCTGAGCCACAGGTTCAGCTGGCCGCGGCGGAAGCGATTGTTCGATTGGCAGCGACGGACGTGCGTCTGATGTCCGAGCGCAGCCTGCTGTGGGCTCGTGATGCGCTGTCGAGTGGAAGCTGGTCGATTCGTCAGGCGGGTGTGGCGACGCTCGGGGATCGTCAGGAAGCAGAGGCGGGCCCGCTGATTGTGTCGATGCTGCGCGATCCGGTGTCGCAGGTTCGTCGAGCGGCGGTGCGCGCGCTGGTTCGTCGCAGTGAAGTGTCGGCGCTGCCGGTGCTAAAAGAGCAGCTGAGTGACTCGGATGCGACGGTGCGGCTGGAGTCGCTGCAAGCGCTGGTTCGGCTGGCGAAGCGCTTTATCGACGCGGGGCAGCGTCCTGCCGTCGAGAGCGTGAGTAGCTGGCTGCGCGACGTGGTGCAAAAAGGATCGGCGAGCGAGCGTGTGGTTGCGCGAAGTGGTCTGCTTCTGCTCGGTGATACGAGTCAGAAATCGGTGCTAAAGGACTTGGTTGGCTCGTCGGACGAAGAGACGCGCAAGCTGATGGCCGAGCAGCCAGGTGCGGATACCGAGATTTTGTCGATGCTGCTGTCGGATGCGAGCGAAGCGGTTCGCTTTGTGGCGGCTCGACGACTGGCCGAGCGCGGCGACCAGAGCGCAAAGACAGTGCTTCGTCAGATGGCGCAAAAAGGCAGCGGAGAAGCGGTGACGGCGGCGGTGCTGCTGAATCGGCTCGGGGAAAAGACGGAACAGCCGCAGCTTCGATCGATTTCGCAAGCGTCGCTGCCCGTCGAAAAGCGCATGCAGATGGTGGAGTCAGTCCAAAACCTGGACGTCAGCGTCGCGCTGCCCGTGCTGTTGTCGGCGGCGCGTGATCCAGAGCCGCTGGTTCGTCGCTTGGTGGTCGAGGTGGCGTCAGATCTGCCTGGCTCGACGGTGCGAAGTACGCCGGGTCTGCCGGTCTTGCAGCTCCTGGCGAGTGATACGGATGCGGCGGTGCGGACTCGCGTGTGGGGCATCATGGCGAGGCTGGAGCAGCGAGACGAAGCGAGTCCAGCGACGACGACAGCGAGCAGCAAACCGACGAGCAAAGAACTGGCGAGCAAAGAACCGGCGAGCAAAGAGCCAACGAGCAAAGAGCCAACGAGCAAAGAGCCGGCTAGCGACAAGGCGAAGACAGAGACCGATCCGAGCGGAACCGACGCTGTGACGGGCGGGCAGGGCAAGCTCACGATTGAGGCCGCGCCGGGAACGCTGATTCAAATCGACGACAAGCCCTGGCAAAACGCAGCGACGTTCAACCTGGCGGCGGGAAAGCATGTGCTGCGGTCGCTCGGTGGGGTGCGGACGGTTGAGATCGTGTCTTCTCAGACGCTGAGCCTGAAGCTTCCAGAGTCCGAGGCGGAGCTGCTGTTGCGGAAGGGCGTCGATGTGCTGGCTCGGTCGGATTACCGTCAGGCGCAGAAGCTGTTCGACAAAGCGCACGGGCAGTGCAAAAAGAACAAGGCGCTGGCGACGCCGTGCGAGCTGATCGCGTTCGAGGGTGGCTATCACTTGGCGACGGCACTGGAGCACGGAAATCGGCTGCCCGAAGCGATGATGCAGTATCAGAAGCTGACGAAGGGCTCGCCGAAGGGAAAAGCGCGGGCGGAGCGTCGCAGCGAGATCTTGGCGGCGGTGGGTCGTCTGTCGCAGCAGATGGGCGAAGTGGTGATCTCGGGCAGCAAAAAGGGCAAGTGTCAGCAGTCGAGCGTGTGGGTGTTGCCGGGGACGCACATCATCTCGGTCGATGGGAAGAGCCAGCAGGTTCAGGTGAGCGCGCAGCAGCGTCTCGAAGTCGGGAGCTGTAAATAGGCATGCGCGGGGCAGGGCGAGCGCTCGGCGCGGTGCTGGCGGTTTTGCTGGTGCTGCCGTCTGCGGCGGATGCTCGACGACATCGCAAAGAATCGGGCAAAGAATCGGGCAA
>CALMML010000021.1 GCA_937868485.1 uncultured Myxococcales bacterium
GTTAGAAGCCGTCGCGGCGAATGACCTTGTAGCTGGACCCAGCCGTACGAGATCCGTGGACGATGCCGTAGCTACAGCCCTTGGCTTCGTAGGCTTTCATCCAGCCCCACGGGTCGCCGTTGTCGAACAGGAAGATGTGACCGGCGCCGCTGTCGTTGTAGACGAAGGCGTCCCCCTGCTTGGCAGAGCCGCGCGCCACCGTTCGCCACTCGCGCGTCTCGTTGTCGAAGTTGTACGTCGAGTAGGGATGGCTGCACCTGCTCACCGCGCTGGCACCTGGCACCTGCCAGACCTTGGCGACGTAGCCCGAGCAGTCCGCGCCGTAGCTGCCGCTGTGGGTGCAAGACGGGCACGATCCCGAGCAGCTTCCCTTGGCCGAAGATCCGGGGTCCCAGCAGCCTCCGCCCCACCAGTACGAAAAGCCCACGCCCGACTGGGCGCGTGAGATGGCTTGGGCGACGCCGCCGCTTACGGCATAGGGCGTCAGGTAGTCGCCGCTGCAAAAGCCGGTCTGACTGCCCCAGGTGACTTTGTACCAGCCGGACGACTCAGACAGGACTTCGACGACCGTGCCTTGCGGCATGCTGGCGAGCACTGCATAGCTGGTGCCGGGACCGCTGCGCAGGTTCAGGCTGGTTGCCGTCACCTCGGCGGGCTCTCCCACGCGGGCGGACTCTGCCGAAAATGCGGTGCCTGGGGCGTCGACGGTGCCTTCGGCCTCTAGGGCCTGTTCGGCGGTCAGCTCACTTCCGCAGCCAAACCACAACAGCGAACACAAAAGACCGAGCGAGACACAAGTGCGGGTGCTTTGCATCACAACCTCCACGTCTTGGCTGGACGTAGCACAACTGGGCGGGAAGTAGGCGATCTTGCGTCGCATTTTGTCCCCTTCATCCCGCTCGGCCTCGCCTGATATACTGAGCGAGCCACAGCATGTCGAGCAGGCGTATGCACAGTCCGTGGGGGCTGCTCTTGCTGGTGACGCTCGGGGGGGCGGATGCGTGGGGGGCACCAAGACAGGGTCGCCTCTCTTCTGCGCTGCATCGACCGACGCTGTCACCCCGGCGTGAGCTTCGTCCGATGTTGCGCAGTCGTGCCAACTGGCGGGTATCCAAGCCGCCGGTGACGGCTTTACCGCCGGTGCGTGAGCCTGAGCCACCGCCTGCGGGCGAAGTCGCGGTGCGCTGGGCCTTGCCAAAGCGGCGCGATCTGCCGGTGAAGATCCATGCGCAGCCCAGCATGGGCTCATCCGTCGTGGGAGAGATGCGTGGCCGGACTGCGATGCTGATCGGTCAGCCCCTTTTGGCCACGACCGGACTGTGTCGATCCTGGCTGTCAGCGCTGCCGATGGGGTATGTCTGCGAACAAGAGGTGCAGATCGAGCCCGGCTACCTGTCGAGTCCTCCGGCGCAGGAAAAGAGCACCGGCTGGCAGAAGCTGCGCTACGGCGTGATCTCGGCGCTGGTGACTCGGCTCAAGGGCAGCGCCGGTCACTTCCTGCGCTCCGTGCTGCATCGCGGCGATGGCATCACTGCGACGGCTGTGACGGAGCAGGGCGTGCAGCTGATTGGCCGAAGCTGGCTGCCGCGCAAAGACGTTCAGCTGTACGAGCCGCCGGTTGCGCCTGCGGTGTCGATCGATTCGGTGCCGCCGGGACTGAAGCTGGGCTGGGCGGTGCCTCCCGTGGGGGAAGAGGGCGTCCCGGTGTTTCTGCCCAAGTCGGAGTCCGGGCCAGTCGCCTACCTGCCGCGCTACGCCGTGGTCTATGTCGATGATGCGATCAGCAGCGTCTCGGGACGACAGGCGGTCCTGTTGCCAGAGTCTTCCCGGTCGGCGCTGCGGGCGCTGGGAAGCAGTCGTCCGGCTTGGGTTGCGGCTGCGCAGTTTGAAGTCGAGACGAGCCAGCTTCGCCGCTTTGTGCCCTCGCCGCCGCCTGCTGGGCTTCATCCTGATGAGCGCTGGATCGACATCCGGGTTGGCGAGCAAGTTGCCGCCGCCTATCAAGGTACGCGACCGCTGTTTGCGGCCCTGGTTTCGACCGGCGGACAAGGGACCACGCCGCCGGGATCGTTCTTCATCTACCGCAAGTACTTGACCCAGACGATGGCCAACCTGGCCGGAGCCGCTGAGCAGTACGACTTTCGCGAGGTGCCGCATGCCCAGTTCTTCAACGGTCGCATCGGCCTGCACGCTGTGCTGTGGCACGACAAGCTGGGACATGCGGTCAGCCACGGCTGCGTGAACCTGAGCCCACCCGCCGCCGAGCAGTTCTTTGCCTTTACCTCACCCGATCTACCCACGGGCTGGCACACCATCACCACGCCAGCACACCACGGCGGGACTCCGCTTGCGCGTGGAACCCGGGTGGTCGTCCGCAAGTAGCCTCGACACGTCCTAGCAATCCGTTGACAGCCACAGACCCGCCGCGTAATGAGTGGACACCCATGAAAAAAGCCGTTGAAGGTGTGCTTCGTCGCTCTCGGTCGCTGGCTTATTCGGCGCTCGCATCCGATGCCGGTAACTTCATTCCGCCGGTCCGCTATGCGCGCAAGGCTGCCGGGTTTGTGAACGACCTGCTCGGTCGGCCCCTGGCGTCAGAAGCCGAGCTGGATCGTCGCAGCTCCGAGGTCGATCGGCTGGAGTCTCTGGCCGACAAGGCCCGCAGCGGTCAGGTCGCCACCGCGCCGAAAGAAGCTGCGCCGGTGATGCTGTATGTGACCGACCAGTTCATGCGGGAGCGCAAGCGGCTGGAAGACATCCTGAAGGGTCGCGGCATTCCGTATCAGGTGCTCGATGTCACCGACGACGAATCCACCCGAAGCTGGGCGCTCACCAAGGCCCAAGCGACGGAGTTTCCGCTGCTCTTTGTGGCCGGTGAGTCGCTGGGAGGCTTCGAGCAAGTGCTGTCCCTTGATGCCGCAGGCGGTCTGCTACAGCGCGTCTACGGCTAGTCGCCAGGGAGTGTGTCGTGGAACTTCGCTCGCTTTGCCTGGATACAAACCTGCGAACCACCCGCGTTCGGTTGAGCCATCCCGATCGCAACCTGGATACCGAGCTTCTGGCCGATGCGACCGAGCGACTGCTTGGGTTTGCGGCCCCGTTTGTCGATCACCTGCGCGCGACGGGACTCGTCCCAAGTGGGCGGCTCTTTGATGTGCTGTCGGTTGATGCCGACCAAAAGCGGGTCAAGGTTCGCGTCGGGGAACATGATCACTTGCTCGACTACGGTCAGGTCCAGAACCTGCTGCGAGAAGTGGCGCGCAATGCCCGGCGGGAAGCCGTGGCGCGGAAGCCGGATCCAGCGGGGCTGAGCCCGGAAGCTCGCTGGGAGCACCTGTATAACCACGGCGGAGATGGCTGGGAGATGGGTCGCCCGACGCCTCCGCTTCAGCGCTATCTGACCGCACAGCCAATCTTGGCGGGGCAGCGTGCGCTGGTGATCGGCTGCGGTCGTGGACACGAAGCGATCGTGCTCGGACAAGCGAGCGAGCAAGGTGCGCAGATCATCGGCATTGATATCGCACCGTCGGCGGTTCAGCTCGCGACCCAGCAGGCGGACGCGCTGGGGCTGTCTGGCTCGGTGCGCTTTCAGCTTCAGGATCTGTTTACCTGGACCGAGCACGATCCCAGCCAGCAAGGGGCCTACGACTTGGTCGTCGAGCACAACTGCTTCTGCGCGATCGAGCCGCATCAGCGCGAGGCCTACGTCGACGCGGTGCGCGGGCTGCTGCGACCGGGTGGACGGCTGGTTGGACTGTTTTATCCACACGACTATCCGGGCGGGCCGCCCTACGGATCGACGGTGCAAGAGATTCGGACGCGGCTGTCCCCATCCTTCGACATTGCGCACGAAGAAGTGCCGACCGACTCAGTGCTGACCCGCGCCGGGCTGGAGCTGCTGCTCGTGGCGGCTCGGCGCTAGGCTCACCTGCTCGCTTCTTTCCACCCAGGAGTCCCCGATGCCTTTTGGCGGTGTTGACTACTTCCAGATTGCCGACTTGCTAAGCGACGAGGAAAAGCTCGTCAGCGCGACCTTCCGTCGCTTTGTCGATGACGAGATCATGCCGGTCATCGGTCGTCACTTTCGCGAAGGCACCTTCGATACAAGCTGGCCGCGTAAGCTCGGGGCCTTGGGGGCGCTCGGGGCCAACCTGGTCGGCTACGGCTGTCCGGGGCTCGGTCCCGTCGCGTACGGACTGATCATGCAGGAGCTAGAGCGCGGCGACTCCGGCGTGCGCAGCTTTGCGTCGGTCCAGGGCGCGCTGGTGATGTACCCGATTCACGCGTTCGGTAGTGAAGAGCAGAAGCAGCGCTACCTGCCCAAGATGGCCGCTGGTGAGCTGATTGGCTGCTTTGGCCTGACCGAGCCTGACTTTGGCAGCAACCCGAGCGGCATGCGGACGACCGCGAAAGAGACAGCCGACGGCTACGTGATAAACGGCGAGAAGCGCTGGATCACGTCGGGCGGACTGGCCGAGGTGGCGCTGGTCTGGGCTCGCTGCGAAGACGGTGCGGTGCGTGGCTTTTTGGTCGAGCGCGGGACCAAGGGCTTTTCGACCCGCGACATCCACGGCAAGTTTTCGCTGCGGGCGTCGGTCACGTCCGAGCTGGTCTTCGAGGACTGCCTGGTGCCAAAGTCGGCGCTGCTGCCTGGCGTCAAGGGCCTGCGGGGTCCGCTGTCGTGTCTGAACCAAGCGCGCTTTGGGATTGCCTGGGGGGCGGTCGGTGCGGCGATGGCCTGTTATGACGAAGCGCTGTCCTACACTCGGGATCGCGTGCAGTTTGCGGGGAAGCCGATAGCGTCGCATCAGCTCGTGCAGCTCAAGCTGGTCGATATGCTGCAAGAGATCACCAAGGCGCAGCTTCTGTCGCTCCAGCTGGGACGGCTCAAAGAGGCTGGCAAGGTCAGGCCGCAGCAGGTCAGCTTGGCCAAGCGCAACAACGTCAAGATGGCGCTGGAGTGTGCGCGCAACGCCCGCGACCTGCTCGGGGCCAACGGCATCACGGACGAGTACCAAGCGGGCCGTCACATGTGCAACCTGGAGTCGGTCTTCACGTACGAAGGGACCGATCACATTCACACGCTGATCGTCGGCGAAGACATCACCGGCTGCGCGGCGTTCTAGGTCGTCTCATGGCGTCAGGGCAAAGACCCTGCGTCAGGTGGCTTGTCTGTCGGGGGACGTGGGGAAGTTAGCGGGCGAGGATGCCGGGGTTCTTGATCTCAAGCTGGGTCAGGATCTGATCAACCCGGCTTGCGTCATCGACGCAGGCCATGACGCCGTCGACGTAGACGATCGTCTTGCCGGGCTGACCGGCCACGCTGCCCACTGCGATGTGAGGATGTAGCAGCGACGCATCGCAGCGCGGCATGCCGCTGATGAGTGCGGGGCTCGCTTCGGGCGCTCCACCACCGCAGCCGATCGCGGCCAGGCTGACTGCCAACAGCAGCTTGCCAAAGTGGCTGCGCGTGCCTTGTGAGGATCGGTTGGTGCTCTGCATGTCGGCTCGTTTCGACCACGCACCGGGAGAGGCTGGCCGTATCGCCATCCTACCACCAAGCGCGTGGCCTGCGTCCTTGGATTCGCCGGCCAGCGCCGATTAGCTCGGTGCCTTGGGCGTAACCACTGCGGGCGGTGCTTCCGGCATCGGTGCTGCCGGGGCCGGGGCTGCAGTCCCAGCCGGAGTCACCACAGGCGTCGGACCCGCGGGCTTGGGCTTGGGCGCGCCTTGCGGACGCGGACCGATGATCATGAGCATGCGGCGGCCTTCCATCATGGGCGGCTGCTCGACCATCCCAACGTCGGACACCGCCTCCACGACACGGCGCAGCACGTTCTGACCGACTTCGGGGTGCACGATCTCGCGGCCACGGAACTGGATGACCAGCTTGGCCTTGTTTCCTTCACCAAGGAACTCGCGGATGTGCTTGACCTTGAAGTCGAAGTCGTGTTCGTCGGTCTTGGGACGGAACTTCATCTCCTTGACCTCGATCACGGTGCGCTTGCTGCGCTCTTCGCGCTCCTTCTTGGCCGTTTCGTACTTGAACCGACCATAGTCCATGATCTTGCAGACGGGCGGCACCGCTTTGGGAGAGATCTCGACAAGATCGAGACCTTCTTCGCGGGCAATGCGAAGGGCGTCTGGAGTTTCCAGGATGCCAATCTGTTGGCCGTCGCTACCGATCACGCGGACGCGAGGAATGCGGATGCGGTGGTTGACTCGATACTGCTCGG
>CALMML010000022.1 GCA_937868485.1 uncultured Myxococcales bacterium
GAGCGACGCTGCGGCTTCTGTTTGGCTATCAGTTTGCGCTGCCTGGCAAAAAGCTGCTGTTTATGGGCGCCGAGCTGGGCGAGTGGCGCGAGTGGAATCACGACGGAAGCCTCGACTGGACGCTGCTTGATCGACCCGAGCACGCGGGCATTGCGCGCTTTGTGGCCGATCTGAACCAGGTCTATCGCCGCGAGCCTGCGCTGTCTTGCCACGACTTCGATCCACAAGGATTCCGATTCCTACACGCAGACGATCGCGAGCACTCGGTCCTATCGTTTGTTCGAATGGGCGACAGTCCCCAAGATACCGTGCTGATTGTCTGTAACTTTACGCCGGTTCCACGTTCTCAATATGCGATCGGCGTTCCGTGCGCTGGCTTCTGGCAAGAGATCCTGAACAGCGATGCCACAGCGTACGGCGGCAGCGGACTTGGCAATTTGGGGGGACTGACCGCTACGCAATGTGTACCCGATGAGCTGGAAGCTGGAATGCCGTATCGCCTCGTTGCGTGTTTGCCACCACTCGCTGTTGTCTACTTCCGTTTGCACTTTGACCCAGTCGTCTGCTAAAGAAAGCGGTCTGTTGATGAGCGCTCGATCGCTCATTGTTTTGGTAGAAGTACAAGAAGTAGAGAAGTAGGAGTATTCAATGGCAACGAAGAACGGTTTTGATATTGGCTCGCTGTTCGAACAGGAGCTGCAGGCGCGTAACGAAGATCTCCGACGACAAGCTGCGGTGGCGATGCTGCCGAAGCTGCGTCCGGCAGCGCGCGTCACGATGGCAGAGTTTCTGGATTCGCTGCAGCAGCACAAAGATGTGTGGACTGCGGTGCTCAGCATGGGCGCCGTTGAGTTTATGTCGCTGATCTCGGGTGGCTCGCGCACCGAGACTGCGAAGCCGGTGACCGAGTCGTCGAAGCGCACCCGCATTTCCGATGCGCAGAAGAACTCGCTCAAGGGTGCGATCGTCGGTGTGCTTCAGCAGCACAAAGATGGTCTGAACCGCGCCGAGATCGCGTCGCAGATCGCCGATGACGTCCTGGCGACGATTGGCGTCAAGCGCGATGAGCTGGCCGACAAGCTGCGTCAGCCGCTCGGCGAGCTGGTTGCCGACAAGAAGATCCACACGGTCGGTGAAAAGCGCCTTCTCAAGTACCACGCCGGTATCAAGAAGTAGCTTGGTCAACAGTCGGTAGCTTCCTCTACCGCATCAGGCCCTGATTCAGATGGAGCGTGTCACGACGCTCGATCGGTCAGGGCCTTTTTTTTGCGCGCGCTTCAGTAATTAGGCATTTCAAAGGATTCATTTTCATCGCGTTCCGCGCGTCTCTGTTCGCGCGCACTCCTGTTCCCTTTCATCACACTGCATCGCACGCTGTGTCCAGCAGATGACGTGTCAGGAATGCGCGGAAACAGTCTGGTTTGGGACTCCCTTGTGGGTGCGCTGTGCGCTTCTGTACGCGAAAGGAGTCATCAAGAAAATGACGTTTTTGCATACGCATTTCAGCGCAAATTCCCGAGTGAACCCGTCGGTTCTCAAGCGCGAATCCGCATCGTTTGATTCCGGTCGCGACTCCCTTTGATCTAGCGGCAAAAACTAGATATTCTGATCCCATGCCGCTCTGTGTGAATTGGACGTGCGGGGTCCCTACGGGGTGCTTTGCATGGTCATCAGGGGGTCTGAACACGGGGGCGGAAGCCAGGGACAGGAGACGCAAGCTGTGACGTCGAAGAACCCTTATCGCATCGCCGGAATGGGTGGTGTGTACGTCGAGCGCGAGGCCGACATCCGTCTGCGCCGCGAGCTATCTGACAATCGGCGCTTCCCGCTTCTTACCGCACCACCCGAGAGCGGTAAGACGAGCCTCATCAAGCACACCATCGACTCACTCGATCAGGCAGGATTTTGCGTTCTGTCTGTCGATCTGTCGAGGCTCCGACTGGGCAATTCCACCCAGTTTATGGGCGAGCTGCTCGGCGCGATTGCGCGAGAAGGTGACTTCGATCAGCGCGAGATTCTTCCCGACAATCCAGAGGACTCGATCCTGGCGTGGATGGGAACGTTTCCGCAGCGGCTCGTGATCTTCCTCGACAACTGCGAAGTGCTGGACCGTCCCGAGCTGAGCGATGCGGTGTTTGGGAAGCTGCGGCTCCTTTACAACATTCGCAATGAAAACGAAGAGTTTTCGCGGCTGCAGGTGATCTTGGCGGGTGCGGTGTCGGGAAGGCGTCTGATTCCCATTCATCTGCAGGCTCCGTTCGGAGTCGGTGCAGAGATCTTGCTGCGACCGTTTAACGCAGAGCAAGTAGATGCGCTCAGCTGGCATTTGTCGACGGCAGGTGTAACGGTCAGCAGCGATGTGGGGAGTCGGCTCACCCATCACAGCGGCGGCCTTCCGTTTCTGTGTCAGCAGGTGCTGTCTTCCTTGTGGGAAGAGGCGGTGATCAAGGGAACGATGATTGATACCGCCGATGTCGATCGCGCCGTCGATGATCTGATCGAGCGAGCCCCGCAGATCGAGCACTTTGCCAACCTGTTTCGAACCTTTAGTAGCGATCAAGATCTGCTGGATGCGTTCAATCGGCTCTGTCGAGGTCAGTCGGTTTCCGAAGAGATGCTGACGAACCTGACGCTGACCGGCCTGTGTGAAGAAGATCTGCCATTCCGTTCGATGATTTATGAGCGGGTGTTTGGACGTGGTGGACCGCTGGCGTTCCCGTCGCCTGTGGGTCAGCGTCCGACGGTTCAAGTGGCGGTGATCTCTGGCGCAGAATCGAGCGAGGCGCCGTCCAAGACAGCCCGACAGGACTTCGACGCTGAAGCGGATGCCGACGCGATCGAGGTCAATCCCGACGAAGACTCTGGCTTCCTGGTGCTGAGCGAGCCGCCGCCGCCCAAGCCTCAGCCCGTGCGACCGCAGTTTGACGTGGACCCGCCGAGCGCTGTGCCTGCTTCGTCGGTACCTGCTCCGGTTCCGGCGCCGCAGCCACTCGCCGCCGAGCCTCCACCAGCCAGCACGCGAACTCCGACGTATGGCGTGGTTGCTACGAACACCGCGACCGCTGCTGCTCCGACGGGTCCGCAGAGCAACAAGACCCCGACGTATGGAATTGGGGCTCCGACGACGAGCACCCAGACTCCGACGTATGCAGCGACGCTTTCTCAAGGTGCCCCGCCGCCCAGTCAGCGAACGCCCGCTTACGTGGGGACCGCGACGAGCTCTCAGGTTCCGAGCGAGCGCACGCCGACGTATGCCGGCATGATGATGCCGAGCAGTCCGCCGAGCAGCAGCACGCCGCGCTATCCGATGGCGACGGGAAGCATGCCCGCTGTTCCGGTGAGCATTCCGGATGCTCCCGACGCTGCGAGCAACAAGACGCCGCTGTACAACCCGTCGATGACGCCGCCGGTTCCGAGCCAGCGCACGCCGACGTATCCGAGCATTGGATCGTCACCGGGCTCGCTGCCTGGGATGATGTCGGGGCCTGCTTCGATGAAGGGTCCCCAGGCGAGTGGTCCCACGCAGCTTGCCAAGACGGCGCCACCACCGCTGAGCTTGCCCAACAGCGGAGCGGTCAGCGACGACATTGATGATCGTCCGACGCAGATGCAGACGGTGGCTCCGCGCTCAGAGACGCAAGAGCTTCGTCTGCAGATCGACGCCCAGATCATGCTGTCTGCGGAGCTGGATCTGTTCTGTAGCACGTACTTTCCGCACGTCGCGCGGCTGTTTAATAGTCCGCTGTCGCGAGCGGAAAAGACCGATCTGCTGCTGGCTCACGTCGAGCGAAGCCTGCTGCGGGATCGGCTCAAGGACTGGGCGCAGAAGCGACGAGAGACGAGGCCGGAAGCGTATTCGAACAGCTCGACGGATTCGATTTCGCCGCTGCCGTCTGACGTTGTGGTTTCGCAGTCTGCGCCGGTGCTGCCGCCGCTGCCGCCCGTCGTGTCCGTGACGCCGCCGCCGCTGCCTGTCAACCTGAGCGCGCTGCCTCCGTCGTCGCCGCCACCGCCGCCGCCGCCAGCTGCGATGGCTCCGCTGCCACCGCCACCTCCGACGCTGAAAGCCGAAGTGCCGGCCAGCTTGGTGGCGTCGATGCAGCAGCCTGATTCCATCGCTGAAGTGAAGCCGGTCGATCCGGTCGATGCCTTCAAACCCGCGAGCACCGCGTCGCTGCAAGTGGGTATCGGGCTGGTGCTGGCCAACCGCTACTTCCTGACCAGCGAGATCGGTCAGGGCGCGGTGGCGACGATGTGGAACGCGTACGATCGCATCAAAGACGAGCAGGTTGCGCTGAAGATCCTGCACGGTGCCGCCGCTGACAATCCGCAGCTCGTCGAGAGATTTTGGCGTAGCGCGCAGCAGATGGCCGGGCTCTCGCATCCGACGGTCGTCGGTGTGCTCAACAAGCCGCGAGAGGAAAACGGTACGCACTACGTCGTGCTGGAGCTACAGGCGGGTGGAAACCTCCGTCAGTGGGTTCAAGGCGGCAAGCTGACGCGAATGCAGCTGATGCGGACGCTTCAGCGACTCGGGGCGGCGCTGAGCTATGCGCACGACCGCAAGGTGTTCCACCGAGACATCAAGCCGACCAACATCTTGTTTGACGCGGCGGGACATGCGCGGCTGACGGACTTTGCGATGGTGTGGCCGGCGGACGCAGCGCTTCGACAAGAGAGCCGCGTCGACCGTACGGTGTACATTGCGCCCGAGGAGCAAGCGGGCGGTCACCTCGGTGATGCGCGGTCGGATGTGTATTCGCTGGGCATGTGTGCGCTGTACGCGCTGTACGGCAAAGAGCTGACGCCGCAGATGGTGATGGATCGGGCGGGGCTGATTGACAGCCTCGATGCGCCGCCGCCGCTCAAAGCCGTGCTGCTGCGCGCGGTTGCGCCCAATCCAAACGATCGATTCCCGTCGGTGGCGGAGTTCTGTCGTGCGCTGGAGTTTGACGCGCCTGCGCTGCCGGGCATGGTGACGCGCGGATCGCTGCCGGGCCTTCCGGCGAACCTGACGAGAACCAATCCGGGGCTGATCGCGCCGGGGATGCGTCAAAGCTCGCCGCAGATGCCGGTGATGGCGCCGCTGTCGCGAACCAATCCACCCATCAATCCGTCGCTGACGAGGACGAATCCGGGCCTGTTTGGAGGCCAAGCGCCGCCGCTGACTTCTCCGGCCAAGCCTTCGCCGGTGCGGACGACGGGGCCTCAGCAGGTGGGGGCGGGACTGCGGACCACCAATCCTGGCGTGGCGTCGCCGGCGGCTGGGCTGCGCAACACCAATCCTCCGATGCCGGGGCTGACCAGGACTTCGCCGCCTCCGCTGAATCGACCGGCGAGCCTGGAAGAGGAACTTCAGCCACCGCAGGGTCGTAGTCCGGGTGAGCTGGCCGAGTACGCGATCGACACCGAGCGGGTTCGCGCTGTGACGGCGGAAGCGACCAACACGCGGAGCCCCAATCCGGTGCTTGCGCCGCTGCCTCCGCCGAATCAGCCGCAGCGTCAGTGGCCGCTGATGGTGGGCTTTGGTGTGCTGGTGCTGGCGGGCGGAATCGGGCTGGGCACGTATCTGGTGAACGCGACGCGCAAGCCGACGGTGGCGACGACCGACCCTGCGACTCGACGGGATAATGCGGGTGGCTCGCAGGTGGCCGTGCGTCCAGCCGAGGGGCCCGAAGAGCCGTTTGTGGCGACGCCGATCATTCCGGTCAAGCCAGGTGAAGCGCCGCCGAGCAAAGGCAAGCACGATGCGGGCAAAGCTCATCCGACGGAGGCCGCTGTCAAGGTGGTGAAGCCGGAAGATGAAAAGCCGACGGCGGTGGCCAAGACGACGCCGGGTGAAAAAGATGGACTCGAAAAGCCGGCGCAGCGGCCCGCTCTGCTAAAGCCTGTGGCGGCGAAGACCGATGAGCCCGCGCATACCGAGCCGAAGCCGCTCTTGGCCAAGGTGGAACCCGCCAAGCCCGCGCCCGTTGCTGCCGCCAAGCCGGAAGTGAAGCCGGAAGCGAAGGTGGTGGCTGCGGTGAAGCCGGAAGTGAAGGTGGTGGCTGCGGTGAAGCCGGAAGTGAAGCCGGTGGCCGCGGTGAAGCCGGAAGCGAAGGTGGTGGCCGCGGTGAAGCCGGAAGTGAAGCCGGTGGCCGCGGTGAAGCCGGAAGTGAAGCCGGTGGCTGTGGTGAAGCCTGCGCCTGTTGCGGCCAAGCCAGTTGCGGTTGCGGCCAAGCCAGTTGCGGTTGCGGCCAAGC
>CALMML010000023.1 GCA_937868485.1 uncultured Myxococcales bacterium
GAAAGGACTTTCGCTGGATGAGCAGAGCCTTGATGACGCCGCATCGCAGTCGAAGCTGATCTTTGTCGTATTTGTCCGGTGGCAAACGCAGGCGCTGCAGCGCAGCGATAAGCAGTGCGTCGGGCAGCCGATCGCCGAAAAACGCCGCGCGCAAAAGTGCCCCCTTCCAACTTGGCGGCAGATCCCGCTCCTTGAACACCAGCGCCGCAAGCAGTGGCCGCAGCGGTATCGGCTCAGGTTGTCTGTGACCGATGTGGAGCGCCAGAAAGTAACGCTTCAGGTTTTCGTAGACTTGTTCAGCAGTCGTTTCCAACCAGTCACGCACGACCACTCGGGCTGCGTTTCCCGACAGCGTGACCGCATAGAAGGGCACTGTCGCCGAGCCAGGTACGTGGCCATTGAAGATCGCATCCGAAAGCAGACGCGCCCGATTCTCTGCTTTTTGTCGCGACTCATCGGTCGCAGAGGCATCCCCCACAAGCACCCCTTCGCCAAAGCAGCTCATCACATCTTCTTCGATGGGATGCGGTTGCTTGGTCCAGAACACTGTCACCGCATCGCCCATCGACACCCCTTGTCGATATCGACTCACCGTCTTTTTTCCGTCTGGGGTAGGAACTTGAACACGCTGCAGCAAGTAGTTGAGAGCGGTCACGTATCCTTCCGCCACCGCACGCGACATCGGCGCATTTTCCCCGCCCTTGAGTCCGTAGGACGCAAAAGCATCGGCATTGAAGGACACAAGAGCGGCGCCTGTCGGCTGTGCAGCAGGGACTCCCTTGATCAAGGGATGCAATCGCGAAACGGGAGCATGCTGACCCGTTACCAGACACTGTAGCTGCCGAATTCCCTCCTGCTGCTTTTCCCGGCTTCTGGAAAAGAAGTTGCGAACTGAATCGCGCCGATGGACAAGCTCATCGCTTGGTGCAAAACGAAAGGCGATGGTTTCACTGCCCGTGAATCCATCCCCGCCAAAAGGATAGTCCTGTATCAACAAAGAACGGACACTATCGAGAGAACGAAGGAAACGCTCAACCGCTACGACCGCGACATCTTCAGTTTGGCTGGCAAGATTCCGTACTTCCTGCGCGAAAAGAGCTGCGCACTCCGCAACTCGCTCCGGCTTCGCCGCTTTCTCGTCTTTGGCTTTCTCCAGCCCAAGAACATACTTGGCATTGTCGCAAAGTAGACGTGCCATCATTCCGCTCGTGCGGGTGCCTGGCAGTCTAGGGATTTTCATCCGGTTTCCTTCGCCCAGTTTCGCGCCACCATTTGCGATCAGGCCCAAGTACTTTCCATCCGCATCGATGCTGATGATGAGATCCACACGCTGTTCTTCATAGTCCGGATCTTCAAGCAACTTCTCTCGCTGAGCTAGCTCATACAAGGCCTGGATCATCATGGCGCGACTCCCATACGCTGCGACAGTTCCTCGCGGCTTGGTACACGCAGCACACCATGTTGGAGCCTGGCTGCGAAGAACAGCGGACGATTGCCAGCATCGGAATAATCCAGGTCATACAGCAGCATTCCCAGC
>CALMML010000024.1 GCA_937868485.1 uncultured Myxococcales bacterium
GAGCCACGGATCGAAAGCGCTCCGCCGCGCGCGGCAGAAACAGAACCTCTAGCTCGTCATGCATCGCGATCGTCAGCCGCTGCACATCGCGCGCAGGATCAAACTCGCGCAGGTGAGAGATCGACTCCTCTAGCATCGACAGCGCCGCGCGCACCGAAGGAGCCAGTCGATCTGCCAGCGGAGTCGGCGCCACACCACGACCATGCGGAACAAACAGCGGATCATCAAGCTGCTCACGCAGGCGCGCCATCGCGTGACTGACCGCAGGCTGCGTCAGCGATAGAAGCGGAGCGGCTCGACTGAGACTTCGCTCGCGATACACCACGTCGAAGAGGTGCAGCAGGTTCAGATCGAGCTGAGTCAGCTTGGGTGTGCGATGAATGTCCTTCATAGCAAGTTATGCGATGTATTCAGTGGAAGCATCGCACGATGGCTCCTAGATTCATAAGCAATTCCCAAGCAGCAAGATCGTGACTTCGGGGGAAGCATCACGATCACGTACGTCTGCGCGGTCCGAAGGAGCCCATCATGAGCAAGCGCGCTGAAGTGGCGAGCATTCCGCAGCCTCCTGTTCGTCTGATCATTGGCAATGCACCCGATATCGATCCAGAGGTTCCGCTCCAGAGCATGATGCGACTCGCGCAGGAGCTGGGTCCGATCTTTCGCCTGACGTTTCCGAAACACTCTCTGCTCGCGCTGAGTGGCCATTCCTTGGTGGCCGAAGTCTGTGATGAGTCGCGCTTTGAAAAGACCACCAAAGGAGCGCTGGATGTCCTGCGTGATCTGGGTGGAGACGGACTGTTTACCGCGCGCAACGACGAGCCAAACTGGGGCAAAGCACACCGTCTGCTGATGCCTGCGTTTAGTCCCAGCGCGATGCGCGACTACTTCGATGACATGGTCGACATCGCAGATCAGATGCTGACCAAGTGGGAACGACTCGGACCCGAAGTCTCGCTGGATGTGTCCGACAACATGACGAGGCTCACACTCGATACGATCGCGCTGTGTGGCTTCGGCTATCGCTTCAATTCCTACTACCAAAACGAGATGCATCCGTTTGTGGATTCGATGGTGCGCGCACTGCGTGAAGCGGGACGTCGCAGTCGTCGATTGCCGATCCAAAATCGCCTGATGCTGTCCACGACCCGGCAGTACGAATCAGACATTGAGTACCTGCACAGCGTCACAGCAGAGCTTATCAAAAAGCGTCGCAAGCTCGCGAAGGAAGAGACGCCCACGGATCTGCTGTCGCGGATGCTCAACGCCAGAGATCCCCTGACCGGAGAGACGCTGGATGATGACAACATTCGCAACCAGCTTGTGACGTTCCTGATCGCGGGACATGAGACAACAAGCGGACTCCTTTCGTTTGCGACCTATCTGCTGCTTCAGAACCCGGATGTGATGGCGCGTGCGCAAGCGGAAGTCGATCGCGTGCTCGGAGATGGACCTGCGCGCTACGAACACATCGCACAGCTTGTCTTCATCGATCAGATCCTGCGTGAGACGCTGCGACTGTATCCAACCGCTCCGGCGTTTACGGTGACTCCCAAAGTGGACACACTGCTTCACGGACGTTATCCGCTGCGCAAGGGAGACATCTGCATCGTGCTTCTTCCGTCTCTGCATCGCGATCCAGAAGTCTGGAAGCAGCCAGAGCGCTTCGATCCGGATCGCTTTGCACCGGATGCGATCGACAAGATTCCTGCCAAAGCGTGGATGCCGTTTGGCAACGGTCAGCGCTCGTGCATTGGACGCGCATTTTCGCTTCAGGAATCGACGCTGGTCCTGGCCTCTGTGCTTCAGCGCTTTGAGATCTGGCAGCCGAGTTCCTATCAGCTCAAGATCAAGGAATCGCTCACGCTCAAGCCAGAAGGACTGACGATTCGTGCGCGTGTTCGCAAGCATGTTGCGCGACCGCTGGCCAGTCGTCCGGTGTCGCGTCCTGTGCAGACCTCGTCTTCGCCAGAGCCCGCCAGCGCGCATGGCGTTCCGCTGCTGCTTCTGTACGGATCAAACTCAGGAGCCTCTGAAGCGTTTGCACGAAGGATCGCCAGCGACGGAAATGCACGCGGATATACCACCAAAGTTGCGCCGCTGGATGACTACGCAGGAAAGCTTCCCAAAGAAGGCGTGGTCCTGATTGTGACGTCTTCCTACAATGGTCAGCCACCGGACAATGCACGCAAGTTCTGTCTGTGGCTGCAAGCCGTGCCAGCCGCATCTCTGCTGGGAGTCCGTTACGCAGTCTTTGGCTGTGGAAATCGCGACTGGGCCACCACCTATCAAGCGGTTCCGCAGCTCATCGATCAGAACCTATCCAGAGCCGGAGCCAATGCAGTGGTTACACGCGGTGAAGCCGATGCACGCGCTGACTTTTTCGGTGACTTTGAGCACTGGTACGGAACCCTGTGGGAATCGCTAGGAACCGCGCTGGGCGTCGATTCCCAACAGATCGAGGTAGGTCCGCTGTATCGCGTACAAGTGGTTCCTTCTGCCAGCGCAGATCTGGTCAAGCAAAACGCTCTGGGAATGGCCACTGTCGTCGAAAATCGCGAGCTGGTCGATCTCAGCTCTCCGTATGGACGATCAAAGAGACACCTGACGATTGCGCTCTCTGCTGGCGTTACCTATGCAGCGGGAGACTACCTTGCGGTGCTTCCTGAAAATGATCCTGCGCTGATCGAACGAGCCGCGCGTCGCTTCTCTGTTCGTCCTGATGCAGCGGTGGTTCTGCAATCGACCCGTGGTGCGATGTCTGCATCGCTTCCGACTGATCGTCCGATCTCGATTCAGGAACTGCTGGGACGTCACGTTGAGCTGTCGGCACCCGCGACGAAAAAGGACGTGGAAAGACTGGCCGCTCGCAATGTCTGTCCCCCACATCGCGTCCACCTTGCGGCACTGGCAGCGGACAGCGAAGCGTATCGAACAGAGATCTTGGAAAAGCGCGTCAGCGTGCTCGATCTGATCGAACGATATCCTTCGTGCGAGCTATCGCTCGGTGAGTTTCTGGAGATGCTTCCTGCGATGCGCGTTCGTCAGTACTCGATCTCGTCCTCTCCGCGTGTGGATCCATCGCAGTGTACGCTGACGGTTGCGGTGCTGCGTGCGCCCGCGTGGTCAGGAAACGGACACTTCCGAGGCACCTGCTCCAGCTATCTGGCCAGACTGAATCCGGGGGACTCTGTTGCGGTGGCGGTACGGACTCCCAATGCGCCGTTTCATCCGCCTGCGTCGAATCAGACCCCGATGGTGATGATCTGCGCAGGAACAGGACTTGCGCCGTTCCGAGGCTTTTTGCAAGAGCGCGCACTGCGCAAAGCGAGCGGCGAACAGACCGGCGAAGCGCTGCTGTTCTTTGGCTGCGATCATCCTGATGTGGACTTCCTGTACAAAGATGAGCTGATGGCGTGGGAACGAGAGGGAGTCGTCACCCTCTTGCCCGCGTTTACCTTCCAGCCCGACGGTGATGTCCAGTTCGTTCAGCATCGACTGTGGAAGGAAAGAGCGCGCGTAACAGCGCTGCTACAGCAGGGTGCGATCGTGTTTCTGTGCGGAGAGGGTCAAAAAATGGCCCCCGCTGTACGACAGACGCTCGCGCAGATTCATCAGGAAGCGACCCACTGTAGCGATGCGGAAGCCAAGGACTTTGTCGATGCGCAAGAGCGCGAAGGACGGTTTGTCTCCGACGTGTTTACCTAACCGCTGCACTTTGTTGGCGCTCGCACCGAAGCGCGCCCAGCGCGCGCCTATGAGGTAGGAATCACAACCCCACGCTGCGCCAGCTCCGTACCTGTCTGGCTGCGAACTCTCGTCGTCAAGCTGCCGGTTGTGCTACAGTCTTCAAACGGTCATCCGTCATCATGTCAGCCGACGAAGTCCTGTTTCAGAATGAGTATCTGAGCGTACGTCTGGAGCATCACGGCAAGCTGGTCCGCGTCACGCGCAGCGCAAAGATCATTGCCGATCCACAGATCGTACAGCTTGCGTACGATCCGATCATTGCAGTGCTTGATCGGATTGGGCGCAGCGGACGCTGTCTGTTATCGGATGTGCGCCTCGCACCTGGCCGGAACGATCCGGCCTTTGAAGAGGTGTTTTCCCAAGTTCGTGCGCGCATGATGCGTGGCTTCGATCGCATCGGAACCTTGGTCCAGACCAAGGTAGGAATGCTCCAGCTTCATCGTCACATCCGCGAAGACAAGGTCGAGCGAATCGCTTCGTCCGATGAACAGGAGCTGCTCGCGTACTTCGGACTCAAGCCGTAGTAGGAATCAGCCTCGTCCGACGCTAGAAGCGGTGTCCGTGGTGCCACCGCGAAAACCCGTGACGATGCCACACCACCGGGCGAATCAGCGGACGCGCTGGCACATACACCGGAGCCGGATACGCAACCGGAGTCTGGTACACCACCGGCGTCTGATACACCACTGGAGTCTGGTACACTACCGGAGTCTGGTACACCACCGGAGCGGGCATCACAACCGGAGCCCGATAC
>CALMML010000025.1 GCA_937868485.1 uncultured Myxococcales bacterium
GCGCAAGGGTCCAGACCCTCCCGTGCCCATGCATCGCATGCCTTGCGAAGGGTCTAGACCCTCCCGTGCCTATGCATCACATGGGTGCAGAAGGGTCATTACCATCAATTACCCATGCAGCACATGCCTTGCGAAGGGTCTGGACCCTCCCGTGCCTATGCATCACATGCCTTGCGAAGGGTCTGGACCCTCCCACTCCCATGCATCGCATGCCTTGCGAAGGGTCTGGACCCTTCCCCAGCTTGGGCGTCGCGGAACGGCAGCCTGCGCAGACCGCGTGAGACGGTCGCTACGCTAGTCTGGTTTCAGATCTCGGTGGACGATGCCCTTCATGTGGGCGGCTTGCAGCGCCGACGTGATCTGGCGAATCAGCCGCAGGATGTCCAGCAGCGGCATCTTGCCGCCGAGCCGCGCCAGCCGCTTGCTCAGCGAGTCGCCTTCGAGCAGCTCCATCACGATGTAGGCCGTGCCGTCGGGCATCTGACCGAAGTCCGACACCTGCACCAGCCCCGGATGGTTCACCAAGTTGACCGCGCGCGCCTCGTTGATAAAGCGCACCGCCACGTCGGCGTTTTGGGCCAGCTGCGGATTGAGCACCTTGATGGCGACGCGACGCTCAATCGTCTCGTGGATCGCTTCGTAGACGGCGCCCATGCCGCCCTGGCCAAGCTTTCGTTCGATCCGATAGGGGCCTATGCGCGTGCCGATCATGGTTTGACTAGCCTTGGCGTGTGCAGCACGACGCAGCCACCGAGATCACCTCGGCGCCTCAGACGGCAGATCACCCACCCACCTTCATGATATCCCATCGATGGCAATTCGTAATCGAAATCGCTTTTCGTTGGACTCTGTCGTGATGTAGGTCTTCAGACGAAAACATCCCGCGCTTGCGGCGAAATCGAGTGGTTGACTGCGTAAATAATCAATCAAATACGTACCCAATATTACATCCTGATTTGTTGTATTATGGGCCTATTGTCGCGCTCCTATGGCTATCCATCGACGACGACGACAGCGGTAGAAGTCCGCGCGGGCACGCAGCCGCACAGGACCAGATCTTCCGACGGTCGATCATCGCTGATGCCACGAAAGGCCAAGGCTGACGAGGCGCATTTACGACGGTGAACACGGAACGCCCAGATACTGGCGATGCCACAACTTGTAGCCGCTGCGGAGCGAGCTACCAGACTGGCACGGTCCATATCTGCCCACTGGTTGATCCGTCGACGCTCGCAGAAGACAAGCTGATAGGCACGACCATCGACAACCGCTACACCGTCGAAGGAAGGCTCGGCGAAGGTGGCATGGGCGTCGTCTATCAAGCGCGTCACGTCACGCTGCGCAAGCCCGTCGCCATCAAGGTGCTGCGCAAGGCCCAAGAAGAGTCGGCGTGGAAGCGATTCATCCAAGAAGCGCAGTCCGCCGCGATGATCAACCACACCAACGTCGTTGCGCTGACGGACTTTGGCCTGATCGAAGGGCATCCGTACCTGGTCATGGAGTTTCTCGATGGAGAAACCCTGACCGAAGCCATCGCCAGCGGTCCGATTCCCCCCCTGCGCGTCTGTCGAATCGGTGCCCAAATCGCCAAAGGACTCCAAGCCGTCCACGACAAGGGCATCGTTCACCGCGATTTGAAACCGGACAACATCTTTCTCCTCGAGCGTGAGGGGAAGCGCGACGTGGTGAAGATTGTCGACTTTGGGCTGGCGAAGCTCGACGCGGGGCAGCGGCTGACGCAGGACGGCACCGTCGTGGGCACGGCGGAATACATCTCGCCCGAGCAGGTGACGGGACGAGACACCGACGCACGCAGCGATCAGTACGCGCTCGGCTGCATCTTGTACGAAATGCTGACGTCGCAGCTGCCGTTCGACGGAGCGACCACCACCGACGTGGTCTACAAGCACGTCTACAAGCAGCCGATTCCGCCGCGCAAGGTCCGTCCCGAAGCCAAGATTCCAGAGTCGCTCGAACAGGTCATCGCGCGCTGCATGGCCAAAAAGCCGAGCGAGCGCTTCGAAAAGATGACGGATCTGGAAATGGCGCTGACGGCGATTGAGCAGGTGCTCACCGGCAATAGCCAGACGCCCGTGGTGCTGCCTCCGCCTGCGAATCAGTCGTCGAAGCTGCTGCTGATGGCGGCGGGTGGCGTGATTGTGCTGCTGCTCGCGACGACGCTGTATCTGGCAACGCGCAGTGATGGCAAAGATCCGCCTCGAACGAGCAGCGTGATGGATCTGGGAACGGTCGGACAGCCGCCACCGCACAGTGAGTCGGGAATCAGCAGGCCAACAGAGGATGCAGGCACCGGCAAGCCGGACGGAACCACGCAGCAGCTGGCCAAGACACCGGACCCGCCGACAGGTTCGCCCGATTCGGTGCACGATCCGCTGCCGAAGGTGAAGCCGCCGCTCCAGGTGAAGCTGGCGATTGGACCGAAAAAAGCGCTGGCGCGGGTAAGCTGCGGCGGAGAAACGCTCGGCTGTAGTCCAAGCTGTCAGGTTCAAGTGCCTCACGATGGAAGCTGCGAGGTGAGCGCACCGGGCTTTCAGCCAAAGACGCTGCTCGCGAGCAAAGCGAAGACCAAAGGTGTCTGGCGCATCACGCTGGCCAAAGCAAAGCGCTAACCTGAAGTTTGACGATCTCGCGCACTGGTCGACAAAATGACTGGGCCGTTCCAATCGTCGAATCGAGCATGAAGACATCGTCCGTTTCCCACATCGCAGCCGCCTTCGCGCTATCGGGACTTGCTTTGCTGGCCCAGCCCAGCGTCGGACATGCGGCGCCAGCGGGACGACCTGCGCGACAGGGTGAAGCGTTCACGTTCAGCCTTCGATTCCTCGGTTCCGTCGATGCGGGACGCGCACGGATGGCGATCTCTCCGCCGATTCAGCAAGGCACAGGATCGGTCATCAACATCGTTGCCGAAGCCGAAGCGCTGGGTCTGGCCAAGGCGATCTCGGGGCTGCACGAGCAATATCGCTTGGTGCTCGATGGAGCGACGCTGCTGCCGCGCACGATTCACTTGCAAGAGAGCGGCTGGCGGATGCGCACGGCGGACATCACGCTCGATGGAAAGACCGTGGACTTGGCGATTGTGCGACCGCAAGGTGAGCAGCGCGGCAGAATGACGATGCCGACGGAGCCGCTCGATCCACTGGCGGCGCTCTTGCTGCTGCGAGCGATGCGACTTCACGACGGTGACAAGCTGGATCTGATCGTGCTCGATGGCTCGGCGTTTTATCAAGGCACGATGGAAGTCGTCGGACGCGAAGAGCTTCAGACCGAAGCGGGTCTGCGCAAAGCCATCAAGATCCAGTGTCGCGGCGAGCGCATCGTCAACAACGGTCAAAAAGTCGGTCGGCCTCCGCGCTTTGGAACCGTGTGGGTCAGCGACGATGCAGCGCGACTGCCCTTGCGCATCGAAGGCGAAACCGAGCTGGGCAAAGCCGAGTTTGTGCTGACCAGCTTCGAGCCAGGCCGCAAGCCGCTGCCGCTCCCGAAGAAGGTCATCGGCATCAACGAGCGCCGCGTCGACTAACGAGCACGCCGGGCGCGCTTACCACAGCTCCGACGCGCCATAGACGAACACCGCCAGCGCGGCTGCGACTTGACCCAGGTCTGCGGGATCGACCTTATCGACGGTGTCCGCCGCCGAGTGGTGATAGACAAAGTAGCGCTCACCGGCGACTTGCAAGCCAACGACTGGCACGCCACGCTCCGCCAGAGGTCGCAGGTCCGCACCGCCGCCGGGAGTTCCCACCATCGACGCGCGCAGCGGAGCCAACAGCTGCGCCACTTTCTGCACCTTTGCAAGCGCTGCATCATCCCCAGAAAACAGAAAGCCCGTCGGTCGAAACACACCGCTGTCGGCTTCGAGCGCGATGACGTGCTTGTCCGATCCGTGCGCCGCTGCATACGCTTTGGCACCCGCGCTGCCGTTTTCTTCGTTCGTCCACATCACCAAGCGAATTGTCCGACGCGGCTTGAGCGCCTGCACCGCTCGCAGCGCATGCCACGCCGCCACGCAGTTTCCCGCATCGTCGTGCGCGCCCTGTCCGACATCCCACGAGTCAATGTGACAGCCAAACAGCACCACTTCAGCGGGACGCTCGTGCCCTTTTACTTCGACGACAATGTTCCGCGAGGGCGACGGCGGCAGCGACTGACTGTGTAAGACCAGCTTGGCTTCGATGCGCTGTCCGTCTCGCTGCTGACGCAGCATGAGATCCGCTGACTCGGGAGAAATCGCCGCAAACGGAATCTTCGCAACGCCGTCTTTGTACAGCATCACGCCCGTGTGCGGCGTTCCCAGCGACTGAGGCGTCAGCGACCGCAGCAGCGCCGCCCGAGCCCCGACTTCCGCCGCTTTGATCGCACCAAACAGTCGAAACGGCACGTTCGCTTCGTACGACACAAACGGCGGCGCAAACACCACGATCTTGTCGCGGGCATTTTCGACGGTCAGCTCCTCAAAGCGCTGAACGACCAGGACTTGCCCGGACACTCCGTCGGGTGGCGTCGAAACGCTTCCTCCCAGGCCGAGTAGACCCAGTCGCTGCTCCGACGGAGACTTCAGCCACAGCTCTTCTGTGCCACGAACCCAGCGCGGCACCATCACCGGCTCACCGTGTGCCGTCGAAAGTCCGTCGCGCACAAGCTCGGCCAAGATCCAGTCGATGGCGCGCTCGAGGTTCGCAGTGCCCGACAGACGCGGACCAAAGCGGTCACACAGCTGCAAAAGCCGAGGATAGAGCCGCGCATCGCTCGTCAAGCCAGCCATCAGCGCATCGGCGGTCTTGCGCAGCGTCGCCAGCGGATCGTCTTGCGTCGCAGTCTGAACACCGGGCAGCTTCGTCAGATCCTGCGTCGGCGCTTTCGCTGGATTCCCACGTACCACACCTGCGACGGACAGCCAGAGCCCTGTCGCTACAAAAAGCCACCGCTTCATCCGTTAGCCTCGACGATTGTCGCTCAGCTTCGCAGTCTTTTGTTCCGTCGCTGGTTCGACTGCCGCTTTGGTCTCAGTCGGGTGCTTTTCTTGCAGCCACTGCGCGGCGCGTCCAAAGTCGGCAAAGCGGCTCATCTTGCCTTCTTCCCCGAGGAACGCCATCGCCACCTCGCGACCTTTGCCCGCGCCTTCCGACAGCTTCGCCGCCACGACCAGACAGTAGCCCGCGCGATCGTTATAGCCGGTCTTGCCGCCCAGCACTTCGTGACGAGACGCGAGCAGCACGTCGGTGTTGCTGTACTCGATCGTTCGCTTCTTCGGCCCGAGCACCTGCGCCACATACGAGCGCGTCTTACACGCCTTGGCAATCAGCGGGTTTTTCAGCGCCGCCAAAAGCATCGTCACCGTCTCACGCGGAGACGACACGTTGCCGTAGTCGAGCCCCGTCGGATCATGAAACTCGGTCTTGCGCAGACCCAGGCTCTTCGCTTTCGCCGTCATCAGCTCGGCGTGCTCAGCCGGGGACAGTCCCGCCGCCCGTCCAAGCGCCAGCACCGCACGATTGTCCGACGCCATCAGCGCCGCATGCAGCAGGTCCCGGTTCTTCAGCTTCATTCCGACCATCAGCCGAGACTTGGCTCCGCGCGTCGTCCGTCGCGCATCTTCCTGCGTAATCACCGTCTCTGCGTCGAGATCCAGCTTGCGATCCATCACCACCAGCATCGCCAGCAGCTTCGAGATCGAGGCAATCGGACGAACCTCGTCGGGATTCTTCTGAAACAGCGGATTTCCCGTCGACAAGTCCAGCACCACCGCCGCCCGCGCCAAAATGTTCGGCTGGCCGCTGCGGGTATAGACCGGAATCGGACGCTCTTTGACACGTCGACGAGCCGGCTTTTTCTTGGTCAGCCGCTGACTCGACTTGGCTGAAGCCACCGACGCGGGCTTGCGATGCGTTCGGCTCGCCGCAGAAGCCGGGCTTTGCAAACAAAGCGTGACGGCCACTGTGCCAATTCCAACCAGGATTCGTCGCCACGATGCCAGAGCGCGCATGCGCGGCAGTATCTATGACCAGCGCGGGATCAGGCAAAATTTTTCGTCGAGGAAGCCCACCGATACGCAGGCCCACAGCCAGACGCGCTCGCGTCGCTAGCCAAGGTGTTTGGTGAGATAATCTGGAAAGCTGGCGGCGTCGGGAAGGCGCAGATCAATCACGAGCTGAGGCTGCTTGCCATCTTCTTGCGACATATAGACCGACGAGCCGTGACGCTGCCAGGCTGGAAGCGCCATGTATTCGACGCCGTGCTGACGGAGAATCGCAATCCGCTGCTCGGAACCGGTGCCGCCCAGGATCGCTTGGATCGTCGCGGGCGCGGTCTTGGCTTGCTCCAGCACATGGGTAAGATAGCGCTCAATCGCCATTGATTCCGCACGCTGCCGTCGCCACAGAAAGTACGTGCGCGCAAGCTCGACGCTGGGAACCTCGAACAGCCGGACATCGAACGTGAACACTTCGTTCACCATCAACGACAGCTTCGCCGACGCTTCCCCCGCGATGCGAGCCAGCAGCCGTCGCGCATCACTGCCTTGCGAAATCGCAAACAGCAGCAGATCCGTTCGATCGGCGTATCCGAAGCTACAACCCAGCACCGCGCACAGATGAGACAGCGTCTTGAGCAGCGCTTTTTGCATCTCGCTGTCGAAGACCTGCTCCGTTCGTTCATTGAGCCGCTGTTCGAATCTCCGCCCCAAGAGATGCGCCACCAGCGGCGTGCCGCTAATCAGTGGACAGTCGGCAAAGACCTCATACGGGGCCACCTGCTCTGGGACCACAGAGGTTGTCATTGTTCGTGATTATACCAATTTTTGCTTTTTGCCGAGATAGTTTGCGCAATTTGTCATAGGGCGAACAGACTCACTTCGCTTCGAGATCCTGATGACGTCAAAAGTGAACCCAGATCTATGCCTGCGACCGGAGCGAGGGTCCCTCGATGCAGGCTGGCGCGGGTCTTTCGTCACTCGGCTGGCTGACCGTATACTGGATCGATGGCTGACACACTTCCCGTTGCAAATGGTTCCGAGCTTGCGATCGTCCTGTGTACGTTTCCGGCTGGAAATGAGTGGGGCGAGGTGGCACACACGCTCCTTCACGAGCGCTTGTGCGCGTGCGTCAACCAAGTGCGCGAGGTCGCGTCGATTTATCACTGGCAAGGCGAAGTGGTCTCAAACCGCGAGGTGGTCTGCATGTTCAAGTCCACCGCCGAGCGCTATCCCGCGCTGGTCGAGCGCCTGACCGAACTTCATCCCTACGACGTGCCCGAGATCGTCCGTCTGTCCGTCGAGTCGGTCAACCAAGCGTATCTCGACTGGATTGTCGCCGAGTGCGATCCGGGTGCCGCATCCAGCCGAACCGACGGAAACGCTCAGATCGACGAGATCTAAGCCGCTCGCTGTTCGTTCCCGGCGGTCACTGTGCCTGACGCTGCGTGTCGCTACGGCACTTGCGGAAGCTGTACCCGAGGAATCCGCCCACCGCGCAATGCTCCGTCGGCATTCGGGATGTACATCGCGCCGATGTCGCTGTCTGCGGCCAGCCCGGTGAAGCGCAGCACCAGCTTGTCGCCGGACTCAGCCTCCCCAGCGAGCCCGTCCACCTGCGTCTGAAACGTCACGGCCTGGAGCGGATTTGCGGCATCGCGCACAAACACGTTTTCCACCGCGAACAAGATCTGATCGGCACTGTCGTCGCTGGCAAGTGCTTTGCGCACCCGAACTTCGAAGCGCACACGCATCTTGCTGACGCCATTGCCAAGCAGCAGCCCGTCGCCAATCAGATCCCAGCGTCCAGCGGGAATGCTCTCACGAAGCGGATACGCCGCCTCTAGCGTGGAAGGAGAGCCACCGGCCCTCACACCAGGTCCTCAAAACGGGGGCGGCTCGTGATCGACCAGCACCAGGTTCAGCTCGCTCTGGAGATAGTCGATCCACAGCGCCGCCGGATTGTGCGTATTGGACTGACAGCTCAGCGATAGCAGCAGCAGCAGCGCACCGAGCCGCGAGAGCAATCGCTGCATTTACTGCTGCTCCGTCAGCTCCAGCGGAACCTGGACATCGCCGAGAACCTGCTGACCGCTCGAGTCACGAAGCTGCCAGGCCAAGACCAGCGACGTACCTTCCCCACCGGGTAGCTTCGGAAAGTACAAAAATCCGCCCGTGCGTCCGCCCGGAGGCAGCCGTCCCGCCGGAAGAGCCATCTGCGCCGCATCCGAGCGCGTCCACGTCGTGTAGCCCTGGTTTTGCCACCACCACGGGCTGCCGTACCAGCTAAGGCCCCAGCCAGCGCCCCACAGCCACGGATAGTTCCAGCCCCACCAAGGTCGCGAGTAATAGCCAGGCCGTCCGTAGTAGCCCGATCGTCCGTAGTAGCCGCCGTAATAGCCTGAGTGACCGTAGGTGCTCGGGCTGTGATAGCTGCCCCCGCCAAAGCGAGGAGCCGGCGCGCCGACTCGAACGCTGCCTACGCCGCTCGGTCCACGATAGACCGGCGCGCTGCGAACCCCCGAAAAGCTGGGAGCGCCACCGACCCGACCGCCGCCACCACCACGCCACGCGAGCAGCGACAGACCTTCGACAGGCTCACTCGCTGCAGGCGCCGTGTCTTTGAGCGCAAGCTGCTCAGGCCGCAGCGGCGTGTACTGCACTCCACCGGCACCGACCAGCACAAAGCTGTCGGGATTGACCAAGATCTCGGCGTTGGAGCGATTTTCGATCACCACCAGCACGGGCGTCATGACCTCCAGCACATCGCCTGGATAGTCCCCCGGATCGAGCCGTGGCACATGGACCGACACGCCCGCAACCTGCACCGACGCAAGCGGCTGCGACGCCACCGGCACAGGCCGAGGAACCGTCACGCAACCCGATGCCCAAAGCAGACCTGCAAGCGCGAGGCTCATCCGAGTTGATGAAGTGACCGTCATGGTTTTCCTCTTCTTCGCTGTCCTTGTAACAGATGCTGACGATGCGCAGCGTTCTATCGACAAAGCTAACGCTGCGATCGAATCCTTGCCAGTATCGACGCCGCTGCAGCGCCGTTCATTCGGAAGCCATCGCGGGCGGCTCACTCTGCACCCGCGCGCAATCGATCGTGAGGCTACGGATGTCCGGCTGGCTTGGTTCCGACTGCTTTGGGTGCCGTCGCTGGCTGCGGTGCGCCACTTGGAGCCGATCCCGGCTTTGCTCCGGGCACTGGGATGTGACCCGGCGGAAGCTGCTGCTCTTTGGCTCCAGGCACTGGAATGTGACCCGGCGGAAGCTCACCGTGACCCGCTGGCATTTCGCCGTGACCCGCTGGCATTTCGCCGTGACCCGCTGGCATCGCGCCACCGTGACCGAACGTCGTATCAATCGGCGGACCCGAGCCTTCTTTGCGCACCGTGCTGAGCACCACTTGAAGCGCCTTCGCGGGCAGCGTCACCGGCCCAAGCTGTCCTTCGACATCGCCCGGCTGCTTGGTGCTCGCGTCTTCGTCTTGATCGACACGCACCGCAATCAGGATCGGTCCCGTCGGTGCGCCGCCCATTCCCATCAGATCATCGGCGGTCAGCTCAAACGGAATCTCTGAGTGATTGACCATCAGCTTCTTCGCAAGCAGCACCATGCCCGGCTGACCGCTCGCCGACACGCCACGTCCCGACACAAAGATGGTTGCGCCCATCTTGACCTTGTCTTTGACCGCGTCGGCAATCTTGATCACACCGCTCGCCAGCACCGTCGCAGAACTTGCCGTCGGAATCGCCTGCGGAACACCTTGCACACCATGAAGCATCTCGGCATGACCCGCTGGCATCGCGGGCGGCGGCTGACTCGGTGGCGACGCTGGACCTCGCGCAGCCGAAGCCGTCATCGGCGGCAAGCTAGGCGGAGCAGGAGGCACCGCACGGTTACGTTTTTCACAGCCGCCCTGCCAAGCAATCAGCAGGGTCAGCGCAGCCAACACTCGACGAGATCGCAACATGCCGTTACGTTACCACCCGTGCAAAACAGAATCCATCACGCCCGCTTGCAGTCTCGTCGTCCTCTCGCGAATCAGACGGTGGAATACATCTTTGCGCATCAGGAACCGGACCTCAGCTTTCGTCCCGGTCAGTTTCTGTCGATGCGCGTCGGAGAAGATGCAGACGGCAATGCCGCGCTACGCAGCTATTCCATCGCGTCGTCGCCCGAGCAGCGAGGCGAGCTTCGTCTGGTCCTGCGGATTTTGGAAGACGGCGTCGGATCGCGCTTCTTTGCCAGCCTTCAGCCCGACGACAAAGTGACGTTCACGGGTCCAATGGGCTTCTTCGTCAATGATCTGTCGCATCCCGGTGATGTCGTCTACATCGCGACGGGAACAGGCATTGCGCCAATCTGGCCGATGCTGCTGGAAACGCTGGCTCGACCTGAGACGGGCCGCGTCGAGCTGTTCTGGGGTCTGCGTCACGAAGAAGATCTGTTCTGGCAAAACGAGCTTCAGTCGCTGACGATCAAAAATCCGCGCCTTTCGACGCACATTTATCTGTCACAGCCTCGGGGATTTTGGCGTGAGCGTGGTCGCATCGTTCCAGCCGTGATCGAGCTTCTGCCGTCGCTCCAGCGTCCGACGTTCTATCTGTGCGGCAACGGTCAGATGATCGAGGAATGCAAAGCCTCGCTCGTCTCTCGCGGCGTCGAGCGTAAGCGTCAAATCCGCACCGAAGCGTTCTTCGACTAAATCATGCGACACATCTCCATCACCGCGTTTTCCGGCGAGATCTGCCACGGCGAGATCGTCAAAGAAGTCATCGAGCAGCGTCAGACGCTCAGTCGCTTTCGCTTGCCGGTGTATCCGTCGGTGGGCGTCGATGCCAAGCCGCCGATTCGCTGGCGCTGTCTGACCTGTCAGCAGGTCTGGGATCGCGAGCCACTGCCGCAAGAAGCGCTGTAGCCACGGCTTGAGACAGCGCGCTGCGACGGACGATTACAGATCGACCAGCTCGACTTGCGGCAGCTTCTGACCCAGAAACCGCGCCGCGACATCTGCCACCCGCGCTTCGTCGGTGACAAAGCAGCGCAGTCGCTCCGTCGGATGCAGCTCTGTCTCGGGCGACTTCGGCAGCAGCAGTCCTTGTTCCGACAGCAGTCGCTCCGTCGCTTGCGCCATCACTTCCGCCGAGTCCACGAGGCTGACCTTGTGACCCCACAGCTCTTCTGCGACCTTGGCCAGCGTCGGACGAAGCAGCGGATAGTGCGTGCAGCCCATCACCAGCGTGTCAAGCCCGGGCGCGCGCGCTCGTAGATCCGTCAGATAGCGACGAACCACCAGATCGCTGACCGGATCACTGGGATCATTCCAGCCTTCTTCGACGAGCGGAACCAAGAGCGGACACGGCTGCAGGTGAATCTTGAGCGACGGACGCAGCGCCAGCAGCGCACGCTCATACGCGCCCGAACGAATCGTCGCCAGCGTCCCGAGCACACCGACTTCGCCCGAATCCGTTACCCGTGCTGCCGCTTCTGCACCGGGCTCAACCGCACCGAGCACACCGACGGGAAGCTCTGACCGCAGACCTGGCAGCGCCGCCGCCGACGCGGTATTGCACGCAATCAGCAGCAGCTTCACATCGTGCGCAAGCAGAAACCGGGCCGCATTGCGCGAGTACCTGAGCACCGTCTGAGCACTTCGGGTTCCATACGGCACCCGCGCGGTGTCTCCCAGGTAGACGATGCGCTCGCTCGGAAGACGCGACAGGACCGCCGAAACGACCGTGAGCCCACCGACGCCAGAGTCAAACACACCGATCGGACGACTGCGATCTGCCGCCATCAGTTCACCGCGTGAGGCAGCGCCAGCAAAAACGGCGCGATCTGCGCATCAAACGTCGTTCCGTCGGGTCGCACCATCTGATACGAGCCTTCCATCGTCCCAAACTCGGTGCGCAGCATGCAGCCCGACGAATACGTGTAGCTTTCCCCGGGACGCAAAAACGGATGCTGACCGACGACACCGGGACCGCGAACCTCTTCAACGTGCTGCGTCGCGTCGGTGATGATCCAGTGACGGCTCAGCAGCTGCGCGGGAGCCGTTCCGCTGTTGCTGATCGTGATGGTGTAGACGAAAAAGTGCATCCGCGACTCGGGCTGCGAGCGCTCCGGTGCATAACGCGTCTCTACCTGGACGCGAATACCGCTTGTCGTCGTGTCGGACATCGTGACCTCGGGTGGGTTACAAAGCGGCGCAGATACTAGCTGGGTTTTTCCAGCCAGCGGGGACTTCTTGCGCGAAGCTACTTACCCGTCGAGGACGAAGTGGGAGAGGGAGAAGCGGGCGCGGCGGTCGTGCTTGGCGTCGCGGACGATCCAGGCTGTGCGGTCGGAACGATCACTCGCTCGAGCCGCACGCGCTTGCCGTCTTGATAGTGCTCGATGAGATCGATCTTTCCGTCGGAGTCACTGTCGTGCTCGTCGCGCACCATCACACCGGCTTCGTAATGCGACTTCTGATCGGCCACCCCGTCCTTGTCGTGGTCAAACTCCTCGCGGAGCTTGCGCCCGTACTTGTCGAGGTAGAGCAGCATGTCCTTGCGTCCGTCGCCGTTTAAGTCGACTTCCTTGCACGACATGTACAGCGGCGGATTGCCGTCGATGTTCTTATGAAACACCTTCAGCACATCGGGCTTGCCGCCGCCGCGATAGCTCGCTGTCTCGATGCGCTCGGCACCTTGACGCTCGCAGCTTAGCTCAGGCCGAGGCTGCGCCGAAGGAGCCGCGCTGGGCGTCGGGCTGGTACTCGCCAGACAACCCGCAGCCAGCAGAGGCAAGATCGCGCCCCAGCGAACAAAGGATGAACGACTTCTGACGCCGGATTTCATCATCGTCAAGATAGCCGCCTGTCCTTTCGACGTAAACAGGCAATCCCGCACGCCCGGGCCCTACGCGGTTAGCGCGGCGGAGCGGGCCGCTCGGGACGTGGACGACCGCCCGAAGGAGGCGCCGCAGCAGCCTCCTGTTCCTTGCGACGCTTGTACTTCTCGATGGCAGAAACGAATTCTTCAAATGGAATCATGTAATGGATATTACAAAACGAAGCCAGGCGCCGTAAAGGCTCGCCACCGTACAGCGTGGGTCAGCGTCGGGACAGACAGTAGCGAACGCCTGCTTTTAGATCGGGCAGCGTCTCGAGCTTGCGGAAGATGTCTCCGCGATCGCCAAGCTGGGTCAGCATCTGCGCGATCTGCGGGCTGATTCCCGTCACAATCGGACGCGATCCGAGCATCTCGATCGCCGTCAGCATCCGCCGTAGCGCCGTCGCACTGGTCTGATCCATCGTCTCAACCGCCGTCAGATCGATCAGCACCAGCTTGGACCGATGCGACACCACCGCCGACAGCAGCCGCTCGGTGATCGTCCGCGCCCGCGAATCATCGAGCGAGCCAATCACCGGTAGCAGCAGCACACCGTCGAAGACATCCAGAATCGGCGCCGACAAATCGAGGATCTGCTGATGCTGACTTTCGATGAGCGCCAGCTTTTCCGACAGTGCCGCATTCAGCTCGTTTTTGCTCTCCGCGTCGCGCTGCGCTTCGATCGCTCGCTCGATCAGCTCGAGCTGCTTTTCTTTCCGTTCCGAGATGTCCATCACCGAGCCGACGACAAACCGTCGACCTTCGTCGCGCAGAAGCACGCTCGCCGCGATCGCGACATCCACCAAGCCACCGTCTTTGCGACGACAGCGAAGCTCGATGCTGCTGGCGACCGCACCGTGACCTTTGCCACCGCCGCTGAGCAGCTCGGCAAACAGCGACTGCGCACGATCGATCTCCTCCGACGACAGCACCTTGGCGAGCGGACGACCGACCAGCTCCTCGGGACGAAAGCCGGTCAGCTCACAGAACGCACGGTTGCAGCTCACGAAGCGATGCCGGTGATCCCACAGACACAGTCCCACACCGCACGTTTCCAGGATCGCGCCGAGCAGCGACTCGTTTTCACGCTGCGTTCGCTCACGGATCAGTCGCTCGGTCACATCGCGCGCCGTCACCGTCAGCAGCGTCAGCGTCGAAAGCCGAAGCTGTCGCACTTGCAGCTCACACGAGCGCGACGTCATGCCAGGAATCGGCTGCTCGACGATCAGGTTCGCGGATGCGGCACCCGCTGCGACCTTCTTCAGCGCCGTCGCCAGCTCTGCCTGCAGCTTGGCAGCCGACACCGCCGTCGTCAGATCCGGCAGCAGCTTGGCAAACTTCGCGCTGTGATACAGCAGCGCGTGATCGAGCGCAAAGACCGCGACACCGTCGGCCAGTGAATCGAAGATCGCGATCGCGGTCTGATCCAAGCAGGCAGCGGCGCCACGGTCCAGCGAACAGTCTTGAGAGGGCGACTCGTCGGACACGGGCAAGTGGCTCAAGCAGAACTCAGGTAATTTTAGGAAATCATCACATCCCAAGTGCTGTCAATTGCCCTTTTCGTCGTCGCGGGGTAGAACTTGCGCCGCCGTGACGCTCGTGAAGATCTCCCAGCGGCCCGATCATGTGCCGGGGACCGATTCCACCGTCGCCGCGTCGTTTCTACCGACGACGATGGCGGAAGCGATACAGCGTGGCTGGTCTGCGCTCGATGTGGTCATGGTGACGGGCGATGCCTACGTCGATCATCCCGCGTTTGGTCCGGTCCTGATTGCGCGCCTGTTGGCCAGCCAAGGTCTGCGCGTCGCGATCTTGGCCCAGCCCGACTGGCGCAGCGTCACCGACTTTCGCCGCTTTGGTCGCCCGAGGCTGTTCTTTGGCGTCTCGGCGGGCAACATCGACTCGATGCTCAACCGCCTGACCGCGCAGAAGCAGGGTCAAAAAGTCGATCCGTACAGCCCAGGTGGTCGTCCCGGTCTACGTCCCGATCGCGCCACGCTGGTCTACGCCAATCGCTGTCGAGAAGCGTTTGCCGATGTCCCAATTGTCCTCGGAGGCATGGAAGCATCGCAGCGTCGCATCGCGCACTACGACTACTTTTCCGATGCCGTGCGACGGCCCATCCTCGTCGATGCCAAGGCGGATCTGCTGGTGTTTGGCCGGGGTGAACGTCCGATCCTCGAAATCAGTGAGCGCCTGTCGCGCGGCGAGTCGATCGAGCGGCTTCACAACATCCGAGGCACTGCTCGGCTGATCTCTTTGGAAGACGCGACCCAGCTTGCCCACAGCGACGCACCGCCCGTCGAGCTTCCCAGCTACGAAGCGGTCATGGGCAGCGACGAGCCATCCCGGCTGCGCTTTGCCGACATGTCGCGCATCCATCACCAGCACGCCAGCCCACAGCACGGCATGCCGCTGCTTCAGCGCGTTGGAAGTCGAGCCGTGTACTTCAATCCCCCGGCGCTGCCGCTCGATCGTACGCAGCTTGATGCACTGTCTCAGCTTCCGTTTTCCCGACGCGCACATCCCAGCTATCACGAACCGATTGCCGCCTACGAAGAGGTCAAGCACACGCTCCAGCTTCTGCGCGGCTGCTTTGGCGGCTGTTCGTTCTGTAGCGCCCCCGACCACGAAAGCTGCATGCTCGCGCTCTATCACAGCGGCAGCCAGCTGCTCGTCGCCCCCGAGCATGTCCCGCCTGAAGTCCTGCGCCTGTTGCCAAGGCCAGGCTCGCTCGAGGTCGGACGCTTTGCTTCGGGGCTGTCCTGTACCCAGCCAAGTGGCGAGCTGACGATCGTCCCGTCGTATATCTCCGGTCAGCCCGGCGCGACGATCCACGAAATGATCGAGCTTGCGCTGTACCTAAAAGCCCGCAACCTGCGTCCGCTGTCCGTCGATGACTTCATTCCTACGCCGATGTCGCTGGCAACCGCGATGTATCACACCGGGCGCGATCCGCTGTCCAACGATCCCAGCCGCGAGGTCTTCACCGAACGAAGCCTGCGCGACAAAAAGCTCCAGCGCGCGCTGCTGCTGTACTGGGATCGCAGCCAGCATGATCTGATTCGCGAAGCGCTGCGCAAAGCCCACCGCACCGACCTGATTGGTTATGGTGCAGGCTGCCTGGTTCCGCCCGCGCACGCGCCTCGGTCCCCAAGAGAGCTACGCGTTCCCCACAGTCGCGGTCCGAGGACTTCTGTTCATTCCCGTCCGCTGACCAAGCCGCCGCGCGCCCTTCCGTCGTCCAAGCCGCCGCAGCCGACTACTTGAGCGTTCCGCTCAGATCCATCCACGTCACGCGCACCGTCAGGAAGTCGCCATCGCGCGTCACCGCCGACGGAGTCACCTTCAGCTCCGTCAGCGTCGCCGGGAACGACGCCATCAGATCCGCTGGCGGCTGCGCCAGATCCGGCAGCTCACCCGGCTTGATCATCTCCGTCGGGACAATGAACGTCGCCGCTTGCACCTGCTTCGGACTGGCTACGCCGACACCGCTCAGCGTGAACTTGCCGCCCGCGAAGGTGGCCCGTGCTTCGTTGCCCGCCGCGTCGATGACCTTGTCGGGATACGCGTACCACACGCCACCCGGCGCATCGAGCGGCAGCGAAAACGTCCCGTACAGCGTCTCGCCGCCCGTCAGATCGACGCTGGTCAGCATGTTGCCATCCGGCCCGAGCCACACCTTCACCGTCTGATTCGACGGCAGCGACCGCTCATCGGCCAGCTTCAGCGACAGGTTCACTTGCTGACAGCGCTCGACCCGCGACGGCGTCGCATCCATCTGCACCGCCTGCGGAGCCGTCCGATCCGCATCCGGGTTGGCCTGCACTTCGACCTTCACCACCGGATACGTCGTCGCTGTGTAGATACCGCTCTTGCGATCGTACAGCTTATAAATCGTGTCGGCGGCGTTCTGTCGCTTCACATCCAGCGACTGCCCGTTCTTGGTATCGACGCGGCCTTCGATGTAGTACGTCCCCGGCGCAAGCTCTGCCGGGACCACCAAATACGCCGATCCCGAGCCGCCCATCACCGTCTGAGGCGTTCCCACCACCTGGCCCGATGCCGTTGCCAGCCACCACTGGCTCTGGCGCAGACCGCACTCGTCACCTTGCAGCGACACCGACACGCTCATCCGGTCGCCTTGACGAATCTGCGGCGTGCTCGGAGCCACCGTCAGCAGCGTCACCGCTCCGCTCGTCGCCGTCGTCGCATACTCGGTGTAATAGTTCGCCACCGCAGCGCCCGCGATGCTGGTCGTCGATCCGTTGGCGTAGTCGATGCGGAAGCTCGCCGTGTTGCCGATCCGATTGGCGACCGCGACCAGCTCCTGCTTGGCATTCACCAGCACGACACGCTCGACGGTGTACTGACCGCGCTCATCGCACTTGGTCAGCGCCTTGGTCCCGCCGTACGACGCGCCAATGCCTTCCAGCGCCACCGTGTGATAGACGCCGCTTGGCGACTTCACCTCGGCGTACAGCGACCGCGTAATGGGACGATCCGACGTCGGAATCCCCGGTCCTGGGTCGCCCATCTTGCGACACATCGCCTGCTCGCCCGCACCGCCCTTGCTACACGCGGACAGAAGCAGCCCGCCCACAAGCGGAGCCAGCAAAACCCGCATCCCAATCGACCGAACCCGACGACCAATCAGCAGTGACTGCATGGAATCCTCTCGGGAAAGCCCCGACGCCGACCGCTACTGCACTTGATAGACGTAGTCGAGCTTCATCGGCTCGCCACGGAACTTCGGAAACACCGCGCTGCGAATCTGCGAGCGCAGGCACAGCCCAATGTCCGCTTTGTCAAACGGCGACGGCAGCGTCACCTGCGTCAGCTTGCCTTCGGGACCGAGCACCAGGCTCACCTTCGCATTGCCCGACGGCTCGCCAAACTCGACGTAGCACTCGTGGACGCGCGCTTGAATCGGAGCCAGCACCTTGTCGATCTCACGCGGGGTCAGTCGCTCCGGCAGCGCCATAAAGTCCGCCTGCTTCTTGATCTCCGCCTGCGACATGTCTTCCGACGCATCACGCGGGCAGCCGCGATCGGGCACCACCTTCACCGCCATCGTCGCTTTCGGCTGCGCAGCGGCCACCTGACCCGTGCAGCGGTCGTAGACGCGATGTCCCAGCGACGCCACCAGCACACCCTTGGGCGGCGGAGTCGTCGGCTGCGCGCTCGGCGCTGGCTGCGCGGCGGTCTTGCTGCTCGTCTGCGCCACCGGCTGATCCGCTGGATACGGCGTCGTAAAGCGGAACACATGCTGCACCTTCAGCCGAGGCACCACTCGCTCGACAAAGCGATCCGCCTTCACCCGGTCTGCCAGCGCGATCTCGTGGTTGGCCATCGGCTCGACCTGCGCCCGACCGTCCGTCACCCGCACCGGCGGCTTCGTCGTCAGATAGCGCGGCTCGCCCGCCACCATGATCGGGTTTTTACAGACCAGACAGCCCGAGATCTCCATGTCGACCTGCTTGGCTGCCGCGTCGTACGGCGAGGTATCCGGCGCCATGTCCGACTCCGCCACAAACGTGTGCGACCGCAGGTATTCAAGCAGGAACGTCTTGGACACCTCGCACTGCCGCTTGTAGATCGGATCGGGATCGTCGCAGCGCGCGTACAGCGGCTCGACCAGCGTCGCGAAGTCTTTGACCGGCACCGCGTCTTTGAGCAGCTCCTCGAAGCTCTTCTGACTGGCCGCATCCGGCGCGGGCGTTCCCGTCTGAGCAAACGCATCCGGCAGCGCCCCACCTTCTGCCTTGCCCCCTTTTGCTGCCGCCTTGCCAGCCTTGTCCGCCGCTTTGCCCGCCGCTTGCGCTGCGTCGGTCTTCGGCGTCTTGGCCTCGCTCGGTCCAGCCACCAGCATCACCATCGACAGCGTTCCCAAAAACGTCGGCAGCCGCCGCGTCTTGCCCAGCTTCAACATGGCTTCACAGGCTCTCATTCCTCGCTGCATAACATGATTTGTCGGGCCTTGTAAGCAGCTTTGCCGAAAGCTACGCGACCGACGCAGCGACAGCGTGAACACGCGCGGAGGAAGGGACGCGGAACTCGAAGCGGAAAGGGACGTGGTACTCGAATCGGAAACGAGCGGACGCGACGCTGGCTAGCGGGTCTGGCCTTGGCCGGTGACGACGAACTTCGTTGCGCACAGCTCGCGCAGGCCCATCGGACCGAACGCATGCAGCTTCGTCGTCGAGATCCCCACCTCTGCGCCGAGCCCCAGCTCGCCCCCATCGTTAAAGCGCGTCGACACGTTCCACCCGACAAAGCTCGCGCACACCTGCCGCACAAACTGCCGCGCCGCGTCTTCGTCCTGCGTCACGATCACCTCGCTGTGCAGCGAGCCGTAGCGCGCAATGTGCTCAATCGCTGCGTCGAGCGACGGCACGATCCGCACCGCCAGGATCAGGTCCAGAAACTCTTTGCCAAAGTCGCTCGGCTGCGCCGCCGCCACCCGCAGGCCCGTCGGCAGCTCACTGGGCAGCAGCGCCCGCGCGTCGTCTTCCAGCCGCAGCTCGACCCCATACGGACCCAGCTTCGCCGCCAGCAAAGGCACAAGCTGCGCCGCCACCGGCTCGTCGATGAGCAAGCACTCCAGCGCGTTACACACCCCAGGCCGCGAGCACTTGCCGTTTACCACCAGATCCACCGCCATCGCCAGGTCCGCCGTCCGCTCGACAAACAGGTGACAGATGCCCTGGTAGTGCTGCACCACCGGAATCCGCGCATGCTCGACCACGAAGCGAATCAGCGACTCGCCCCCGCGCGGGATGCACAGATCGATGAGCCCGTTTTGCGTCAGCAGCGCCAGCATCAGCGCCCGATCCGGGTCTTCCACCGGCAGACAGCCATCTTGCGGCAGCCCGTGCGCCGCCAGCGACTCTCGCACCAGCGCCGCCAGCGCCAGGTTGCTGTGCCGAGCCTCTTTGCCGCCGCGCAGGATCACCGCGTTGCCGCTCTTTATCGCCAGCGCCGCCGCGTCCACCGTCACGTTCGGTCGCGACTCATAGATAAGCAGCAGCACCCCGAGCGGAATCCGCACCTTTTCGACCCGAAAGCCGCGCGGCCTCGTCCACGACTCCACCACCTCGCCCACGGGATCGGGCAGCGCCACGATCTCGCGCACCGCCGCAGAGAGCGCTTGCAGCCGCTGCTCGTCGAGCCGCAGCCGATCGAGCATCGCCGCCGACAGCCCCGCATCCCGTCCCGCCTGCATGTCGAGCGCGTTGTCCGAAAGCACCTGTGCCATCCGCGCCGGGTCCGTCAGCAGTCCCGACAGGTGCACAAGCGCCGCGTTCTTTTGTCCCGTTGCCGCGCTCGCCAGCGGTCGCGCCGCACGCTTTGCCCGCTCTGCCAGTGCCCTCGCCGTCTCGGCGTACGTCGTCGTCTGTCCTTCGCTCGCCTGCGTCATCAGCCGCGCTCCTTGGTGGCCCCAGCCGCCACCTGTGCCCCCGTCGTCTCCGCGCGCGCACCACTTGGCGACAGCAGCACCAGATCATCCCGATGCACCGCTTCGTCCGCCAGCTTGAAGCCGAGCACCACCGGAATGTCCGCCGTCTTCACCCCGACAATCCGCCGCAGCTCATCCGAGCCATAGCTCGAAAAGCCCCGCGCCAGCGCCGTCCCCGCAAGCGACAGGATCTCCACCGGCTCGCCCGCCTCGAACGTCCCGCGCACGTCCCGAATCCCCGTCGGCAGCAGGCTCTTGCCGCGCTCACACAGCGCCCGCGCCGCCCCGTCATCGATCACCACCTGGCCCAGCGGTCGCAGGTCGCGCAAAAGCCAGCGCTTGCGGCTGCCCGTCCCGCGCTGCGCCGGAGCATGCACAAACGTCCCCAGCGGCTCCCCGCTGAGCGCCCGATCCAGCACCCCGACCTGCTTGCCCGGTGCGATCAGCGTCGGCACCCCCGACTCCCCCGCCCGGCTCGCCGCCCGCAGCTTGGTCGCCATCCCGCCGGTCCCCACCCCCGACGACGAGTCCCCCGCCAGCCCGAGCGTCGCCGGATCGATCCCAAACACCTCGGGAATCCGGCTCGCCTGCGGATCTTTGCGCGGGTCCGCCGTATACAGCCCGTCGATGTCCGTCAGGATCACCAGCAGCTCCGCTTCGACCAGATCGACCGCCATGCCCGCCAGCGTGTCGTTGTCGCCAAACTTTAGCTCTTCGACGCTGACCGTGTCGTTTTCGTTGATGATCGGCAGCGCCCGGTGCTGGAGCAGCTCAGCAATCGCCCGTCGCGCATTGAGATAGCGCGTCCGCGACTGAATGTCGGCGTGCGTCAGCAGCACCTGCGCCACCGTCACGCCTTGCGGCCCGAGCGCATCGTCATACAGCCGCATCAGCCGCGACTGCCCCACCGCCGCCGCCGCCTGCTTGCCGCGAATGTCCTTGGGACGCTTCGCAAGCCCCAGCCGCTCGACCCCCAGCGCCACCGCCCCCGAGGACACCACCACCACCTCCCGCGACTGCGCCGCCCGACACAGCTCCTCGCACAGGCTGTCGAAGCGCTCGCGGTCGAACCTGCCGCCGCTCTGCGTCAGCACCCCCGTACCAATCTTCACCACAATCCGCCGCGCCGCGAGAAGCTGCTCGCGCCGACTGCTGGCTGCTGGTTCTACAGGGTTTCGGGGGGATAGGGCCGGTTTGTCCAAAGCACGTCGAGGCATAGAAGCCGCCCATTTTGCCCCCCTTCCCCCCCCGATTCAACGATTCAGCAGCGGCAACCACCGAACGTCCGCTTGATTTTCGTCCGACGGACGCCTGGCGATTACGGGCCGACCGGGACGGACACGGTGTCGCTTGGCTGGCCGACTTCTTGATCGTGGGAGACGCCGATGACGCGGTATTCGCGGACTTCGGCGACGGTGATCGGGC
>CALMML010000026.1 GCA_937868485.1 uncultured Myxococcales bacterium
GCTCGGCATAGCGCGACTTCGGGATGGTGACGGTCTCCTCTTGGGCGGGCGCGGCCGGGGCAGCATCGGCGACCACTTCGATCGCTTCTTTTTTCCGGTCCGCCGCCGCCTTGGATGCTTTGAGCGGAGCCTCGATCGCTTCGATCTGGGCGGTCAGAAACTTCGCCGCGGCGTCGACCTTCTTGCCGTACTCCAGCGAGTCGGCTTTGAGCTCCTTGCGCCGCTTTTCGATCTCGGTTCGCGCGCTGCGCAGGTCCGACAGCGCGGCTTGCACTACCTTGTACTGCTGCGGCGTCTCAGCGGTCAGGCCGACGTAGCGGCCAAACCGGGTTTGGATGTCTGCTTCCGTGATGGGATAGGTGACTTGGATCGCGTTCATGGGTTGAGTATGTGTGTTGTTTTAGTTGCTGGCAAGAGCTTTTTGTTTTGGCCGCCGATCTTTCCGATCCGGCGCATGTGCTCGCGGTCGTGGCAGGCCCCTTTCTTGCCCGCTGCGCTGGCCTCTTCCGGCGTGAACTCGTGCGCGTTGCCCGAGGCGTGCGCCGCCTTGCCGCCCATGCTGGCGATCTCCCGTCGGCGCTCCTCGGAAAGTGATGCGAACCCTTGTTTGCTCTTGCGTCTGACAGACATAGCAACTAAGATACACCACGAAAGGAAGGAAATCAATGGTCAACAAAGTGATTCTCGTCGGCAATCTGGGGCGCGACCCCGAGCTCAAACACCTGCCATCGGGGCAGCCCATCTGCCAGTTTTCGATTGCGACGAGCGAGAGCTACACCGACAAGGCTGGCCAAAAGCAGGAAAAGACGGAGTGGCACCGCATCGTCGCTTGGGAAAAGCTGGCGGAGGTCTGCGGCAAGTACCTCGGGAAGGGCAGCAAGGTCTACGTCGAGGGGAAGCTTCAGACCCGCGAATGGGATGACAAGGACGGCGTCAAGCGTTACCAGACCGAGATTGTGGCCCGCGAAGTCAAGTTCTTGAGCGAGAAGAAGGCCGGAGCGCCGGCAGCGGCTGCTGCGCCTGACGATGAACCATTCTGATAGACTGCGGGGCATGGAAACCCTCCAGCCCCTGCTGTCTGCTTCCGTCGGACTTTACCTTGCCGCCAAGCAAGCCCACTGGGTCGTCCTCGGCCCGCACTTCCAATCCCTGCACACCCTGTTCGGAGAGCTGGCCGACGCCGCAGAAGATGCGGCGGATACGCTGGCCGAGCGCATCGCGCAGATGCACGGCACGCCCGTGCAGTCATACGCCGATTTTCAGATTCGGCAGCGCGACGGCCTGGGCCTGGTACGCGAACTTTTGGTCTTCGTGCAGCGGGTCTCGGCCGGGAACCTGGCCGCGATCAGGGCCCTGGGTTCCGACCAGGTGACCGCGAACATCGTGATCAACATCGAAGAGGCGCTGGAGAAGCTGCGCTGGAAGCTCGACAGCCACCTACGCTAGGTAGATGGCCAGGGCGGCGAGGATGGCGATCGTGATGATGAGGCGCCAGGGCGTCTTGGGGCGGTGAAACACGACCCCAACGGGCAGCACGGCAACGACTTCCCAGTCGTTCTGCAGCGCCTTTACGACGAGCTCTGGCGTACGTCGAGCCCGCCGACCCATTCGCAGAGCCGCCACCCAGCTACAGCCAAGACAACGATCTGCCATGACCCCATACTACGACCAAGACGGCGTTACGATTTATAACGGC
>CALMML010000027.1 GCA_937868485.1 uncultured Myxococcales bacterium
GTTGGTCTTCTTTGGCGAGTGAAACATGGCGATGCAGGCTGACCGTGCAAAGGAGCGCTTCGCCTATGGAAAGCTTGAACGCCCACCGCTCAGAATGGCGCTGCTCTCCCCAACCACAAACACGGTACTGGAAGGAGTTCCCGTGACGGCGTAAAGGTCGTTGCTGGCTCCAGAGGGAACTGCGGTGAACTTCTTGCCATCGTAGAACAGCACAGTCCCGCGATCGCCGACGATCCATACATCCGTGGGGCTGCTGGCCCAGATGCCTCGTAGGGTCCGGTTTGTCCCGCCGTCAAGCTTGGACCAGCCAATGCTGTCCCAGTGCAAGATGGTTCCGTTTTCTCCCACCGCCCACACATCATCTGCGCTCAGTCCGAAGACGTTGATGAGCTGATTGGTCGTGTTGCTCGCGGTGGCGACTACGAAGCCGCCAATCAAGTGCAGTGCGATACCTGCATCCCCTACAGTCCAGCCCTCTGTGGCGCTGAGGCTCGTGACGGAATGAAGAGGAGCGTTCACCAGGGTTCGCTGGACGATGCTCGGTGCGGTCGGACTCCCTGTGATCGTAAAATGGACTCCCTCACGACTCACCACCTGCACGTCTACTTGCTTTCCGGTGGGATCGTAGCTGCGCCGACTCACCGAGTTCAGGACAAACGGCGCGAGATTGTATACCGTCCAGCGGGGCTTGGTTTCCCCTGCTGGCACAGCCCACCGAAAGAGCAGATTTCCGCTTACCGCCCAGACTTCTCCTGCTCCGATCCAGGCATTTTCTATGGAAAAGCCAGGACCGCCGTCTAGCAGATGCCAAACTCCCGCGATCCGCTGGCGAATGCGCCCCGACGACCCCATGCTAAGCAGCGTCGTTCCATCCATGCTTCCGACCGACAACAGCGGCTCCAGCAAAAGACTCTGGAGCGAGGTCCAACTGACTCCATTCCAGCGAAGCAGCGTTCCAGCATCCCCTGCCGCCCACGCATCACCCGCAGCGCTTCCATGGACGGCGAAGAGGTTCGCAACAGTTCCGGTTCCGACCGAGGTCCAAGACGATCCGTCAAAGCGGAACAGAGTCCCCACATCGCCAACACAGAAGAGCTCTCCTTTCGGTGTTCGCCACAGCGCGCGCAGGCTCTGTTTCGATCCCAAGATCTGCTTTGAAAAGGCAGCACCATTCCACTTGAGAACAACGCCATTCCCTCCAGCCGCCCAGACTTCTCCGCTCGCTCTCTCGGTCACGCTGGCAAGCGATTCACTTGTACCAGTAGGAATCTCGTCTAGCCGCCCACTGCGATATCGCAGCGCGGTGCCGGTGTCCCCAACCGCCCAGACCTCGGAGTCAGACACCGACAGGCCATGCAGCGTGACAGATGGAGCAGCGCCAACCTGGCCAAAGACACTGCCAGTTCCTTTCAGAAACGTACCCTTTTCTCCGGCGATGAAGATCTCTGTGGCGTTTCCGCTTATCGCGGTCAAATTGGCAGTCGTCGGACTCTTGAGCGACGAAAACGATGCGCCATCATAGTACAAGATGGTGCCGCCATCTCCGACGACCCACAGCTTGTCATCACGCCCATAGATGCCCCATAGCTCGACCGAGGTTCCGCTGCGAACTGGAGCCCAGGTGGAACCAATCCAGTGCAGTATCGTTCCGCCGCCACCGACAGCCCAGGCATCCTGTTCAGACCGAACATACAGCGCCCGCAGTGCGTTCCCTTGCGGCAGCGGAGACTCCCAACAGAAGGCACCACGACAGACCTTGCTGGGAAGGAATCCGGCCTGGACCACCGTCTGGGAGTCTGTGACTCGCAGCCGACATTCTCCAATTCCGCTACAGGCCTGCGCCCAGCCAGCAAAGAACGCAACGTCTGACGAGGGAATCCCACGCAGCGTGATCATCGCGCCGGGCTCAAACGTTGCAGTGCAGGTTCCCGGACAGTCGATTCCCGCTGGTTCTGAAACAACCTTTCCTTGCCCGTCTCCCACCAGAGCCACCCGCACACTGCAACCCGGCGCAGCCAGTGATGTGAGAACGACCTCGATTCGATCCGTCGGAACACTCACATCGGCGACTGTTCCTTCCGCAACTCTGCAGCCGGTCTCTCCGATTGCGCCCACGTTGAGCATCAGTACATCATCGTCAGCTGGAACCTGAATCCAGAACGAATCCAGCCGACCGTTCACTGGCTGGATCAGCTGCGCCGTTGGGTGATTCCGAAGCGATGCGAGCACCAAGAGCGACTTGGTGTCCGGTGTCAGTCCAATCACCGTGACTTCGATTCCGCTTCGGCCACACCCAGCGGCGAACAACAGCAGAACAATCAGTGACGCCCAGATGCTGCTTCGGTGGTTCACGGATTACCTCTTCAATGTGACGATCGCACCGCTCAAGCCCGCAGCCCAGACCTGCGATGCGCCAAAGCCCCAGACGCTGAAAAGTCCGTCGGTGATGCGATCGATCGCTTTCCAGGACTGGCCATCATAGTGGAAGACTTTGTCGGTTCCCTGTCCAACCGCCCAGATATCAGCTGGACCGCTTCCCCAGACTCCAGACAAGAGATCCAGATCGGGACTCACGGTTTTGGGACCATTGCTCTGCAGCGTAAACCCAGTGCCCTGAAAGCGAGCAACGACGCCTCCGGTTCCAACGGCCCAGACATCGTTTGCACCAGACCCCCACAGCGACAAAAACTGTGCGCTCCCACCAAATGAACCCGTCGCAAAAGTGGTTCCGTCCGTATGTGCGATTGAGAGTCCGTCCCCAGCAAACCAGACGTCGTTCTTGCTCGAACCCCACACCGCACGCATCGCAGTGGGCAAGGTCTTTGCCAGCGCGATCGTGCTCGCGTTTGCGTGCAGAATGCGCCCATCCTCACAGGTGATCCACACATCATCGGCAGCGCTTCCCCACACGGCCAGCAGGTGCGTATTGATAAGACCTATGATCTGCAAGCTGGTCCAGCTCGTGCCGTTATACCGCAGTATTTTTCCATTGTCCCCAACCACCCATACATCGCCCGCGCCAAAACCAAAGATACTGCGGAGTCGCTGCGGTTGCCCACCAGCAGGCGTCGACCACGAGGAGCCATCGAAGTGAAGCAGGGGAGTTCCGTTGCCCACCGCCCAGATGTCACTGGGACCAGTCCCCCAGATTGATAGAAGGTCTTGGGTTCCGCCAACAGCCGTGGTGAAGGGAGAGAAGATCACACCGTTCCAATGCACGATCGTTCCCCCTTCGCCGACCACCCAGACATCGTCGCGCCCGATGCCCCCGACACCCCCCAGCGCGGTGCCCGTGCTTCCTTCGTAGGGAATCCACTGCTGGTTGTGATAGCGCCAAATCTGACCGCGCAGCCCGACAGCCCAGACGTCTCCCGATGGAGTCCCAACCACATCGCGCAGAAGGTCGACGGTGTCCGGCATCGACTTTGACCACGTACTTCCATCGTAGTGCAGCACCACACCATGCGGAATGGATCCAACGAGGTCTGCCTGCGCGCCACCAACGACCCAGACATCGTTCTTTGCGCGCGCCCATACCGAAGCGAACCGATCGGTCGTTGTCATGGACTGAGCCGATAGCTTCTGCCCATCCCAGTGGAGACGCGTTCCTTTGTGTCCTACGATCCAGACATCACTTGCAGACGTTCCAGAGACACCTAGCAGGGTCTCTGTCGTTCCAGAAGGGAGCAGCGTCAGGTCTGTTCCGTTGAAATGTAGGATCGTACCCGCAGCCCCCACGATGAACACATCACTTGCAGAGGAGCCCCAGACTGCATTGAGGTTTTGCGACTGGCCAGACATCGCCCGAAGCTGCTTGCCATCCCAGCGCACGATCGCACCGCTGTCTCCCACAAACCAAAAGTCGTTTGGACCCGTGCCAAACACTCCGCGTAGCTTCGATGAAACCGGACTCAATTGAGGAATCCAAAAGGTTCCGTTCCAGCGCAAAATCGCGCCGCTTGCCCCGACACTCCAGGCTTCGTTTGGCCCGACGCCATGAACCTTGACCAGGGCATCGCCAGCAGGGAGTGGATTTTGCCAACAAAAACCTGCCGTACTGCATCGCTTTGCGGGTGCAAACATCGCTGAGACAGACTGCCCATCACGCAGGCTCATGATGGTGCATGTCGGACTGGTCCCAGTGCAGGCCCCTGACCATCC
>CALMML010000028.1 GCA_937868485.1 uncultured Myxococcales bacterium
CGCAATCAGGCGACGTGGCCCACCGCCGCACTGCTCGGCGTCCTCGGCTCGGGCCTTCTGTTCACAGCGGTCTATGAGCAGTCTGGGCAGTCGCTTCTTCTCTGGGCGCGCGACTGCACACGGCATTCTCTGCTTGGATTTTCCTTTCCGCCATCGAGCTTGCTGGGTTTGCCAGGACTGCTCGTGCTCGGAATCCAGCCGCTGCTCAGTCGCACTCAATCGGCGTTATCCCGTCGAGGTCATCATCCGTCTCCGATCTCGCGGATTGGCATCGGACTTCTGTTCGGAGTCGTCGCCTACCTGATCATGGTCATTGCCGCGCTATGGCAAGAACGGTCGCAGGGACTGGTCAGCCCAGCGTGGCTCATCGTGTGTTTCGCCGCGCTGACGGTGGCCGAGCTGCTGGTCTATCCACTCGGAATGTCTTTGGTGACACGACTTGCTCCGCAGACTTCGACCGCCGTTGCGATGGCACTGTGGCTCGTATCGCTCGCGGGAGGTCACTGGCTCGCGGGAGAAGTCGCCTCGCGTTGGGCGATGTGGTCACACGCGACTCTCTTCGCGGTGCTTGCCGCGCTGGCGCTTGTTGCCGTCCTCGTCCTGGCGCTGGCATCTCGTCCGATCCGTCGGGCCCTGGCGGACGATGAGCACGTAGACAAGATCTGAGCGCATTTCGTCCGTACCCGTTTCTTCGCTCACGTTTCAGGACAACTCTCTGAACCCGGCTTGCGCTGCCCGGTACGTCTGCGCGCGTGGTCAGGCTGTGGTTGCCTGCGACCGCGCCATCGACAGCTCCAGCGCTCGGCTGCTGGCTGGCCGGGGAGCCGGGCTCGTTATGGATGAAGTAGGGGGCATCACACCCTGTCGGCGCGCACCCGAACCGCGCTACTTCATCCCTAGCGACGACAGCACGCCACTTGTACAAAGATAACGCATCACTCGCTCGTCTCGAAACAGGCGACGGATTGCCTTCTGTTCTTTGTCCGGCACTTGCGTCGGTCGCGCCGGGGGCATCGGGAGTCCTTTCAATCGGGCTTCTCGACGCTGAATCTGAAACAGGAAGTAGTCTCGCTGCTCGGGCGTCTCAAGGGTGTGCTGGATTCGCTCTCGGTCCTGCGGCTCAAGCGATTGAAACGGCGAGGGCAGCGCAAACATCGCCTCGCCACCTCCCACCGCTGTTGCTTGAAACCGCGCGTGAAGCGTCAGCAGCGCATCGAGCAGGATTGGCGATGACAACACCGCTCGAACCTCTTTCCGCTCTGTGGGCGACAGATCCAGAGAGGGTTCTGTCGGGGGTGGGGTTCCACGCAAACGCGCCTTCACGCACTCGTTCTCATACACCGCCAGAGCCATCCGCTCCGGGTCGAGGACGATGCCACACACGGTCTGGATCTGCGCCTCGCTCAGCGATTCATCAAGGGCGGGTGGCTCACTCGATGTCTGGCGCGGCAAGGACGAAGCGACAGGGGCGCTCGCGGACTGCTGCGGAGACGGCGAAGCGACAGGGTTTGGGGTCGCCGCCGTCTCTGCCTGCTGTGTATGCTGTACCTCTGCGACAGCGCTGGCCGTGTCCACTGGCCGATGCTCGGCGGCTGGTGAGACAGTCGGCATCGCTGCGGACCTTAAATCTGCCGAAGGGTCGTTCGCTGCCGGACTCGCGGTGGGTTGGGCCGTCTGCTCGCTTGTTCCCCCGTCGTTGTGTGGTCCAGTTTGCGTCTGTGAGGCCGCAAGCTGCTGCGCTGAGAGCAATGTTTCGACTTTTTGCAGCAGCAGCCCAAGCTCCTGTCCGGCATCCGGTTGCTTCGGCAACGAATCCAGCCACTTCGTAAACGGTCCCCAGCCGAGGGCCGCTGCCGCTGCGATTCCGCCGATGACCTTGAATGCCGTCCACATCTCGCGCTCGTTTTTCGCTTCTTGCTCTGCCTGCTGGCGTTTCAGCTCAGCCTTTTCTTTGTCGAGCTGGCGCTCTTGCTTGCTTCGGTCTTCGCGTCGCCGCAGGCGATCATCCTCTATCTGTTGGGTGTGGATTCGGTAGAGAACTTCCTCTCGCTCGGTCTGCTGCTGGCGTATCGCTTCGCGTTCCCGCTGCCGTGCGAGTCGTGAGCGCTCAACTTCTGCCTCGATGGACTGGCGCACCGCTGGATCGCGAACATCACGCCAAATCGCGTCATACGCCGCGTTCCGCTCATCCTGTTCAGAGTCGGGTGGTCCAAGAAAAAAGTACAGCCTCGGCAGATACGGTGTCGTAGGCGCAAGCGGCTGTCCCGCCGCATCCACCCACAAGACCCGATAGGAAAGTCCGTCCTGAAGTCGGATGTCGTCGGGAAGCTCAAACGGCGAGAGACGCCAATAGCGAATCTCGCCTTGCGAGTCTGGCACTGGAACGATCTTTGGCGTGTCCACCGGGCTTCGCGCCGGGAGCACCAGCCGATAGCCCATCGCGCTTTCGGGCTGCTGCTTGCGCAACTGATCCACGAACGCGAGGCGAGGCAGACGCGGCACGACATTTGAAGGCAGTTTCTCGTCTGAACTGGTTGCCGTTCGCGTTCGTCGCTTGCGTTCGATTGGCGTTCGCTCTGGCATGACGCTTGGCGTCGGTGCGGTTCCCTCGTTTTCCGCTGCGCTTGCCGGCTCCAGAGGAAGCGTCCCTTGCTGGGTCTTGTGGCGTGCGCGGAACGCCATCGCCCGACACGCCGCGCTGCAATACTTTGTCCCCAGCCGAGCATGGGGCGGCACCGTTCGCTTCCGACAAGCAACACACTTCATGCCGCAGGTATCGGCAGGCCATCCGTTTTGTTTCGCGTGATGCAGTACAGGCAGGCACTGCGCTGGCTGCCGTTCCAAATGCGAACGCGAGGTCGCCTGCACTGGGTACGTTGCTCAGCGCTGACTTCGCAAGATGTCTTGGCGAGCGTGACAGACGGCGTCATGGGAAGGCGTGACGACAAAAGCTGGCGAGCGCGACGGAAACGATTCATCGTTGGTGCCGATGCTGGCGATGGTGCTCCGCTCCTGCGTGTGATGGAGCAGCTGGTGCAACTGACCGCGCGTCTCTCCGAGTTGAGCCCATCCCCCATACTGCTTGCAATCCCGGATCTGGTGCGTGCAGATGCCTTCGATTGGGAACGGTTCAACATGGAATTTAAGGAACGTGCGGCTAACGGTCTAGGTCACGTCGAAGCACGGACTCCTCTGCCGCATTGCGTCGGACAATCTTATCAAGCGCCGCCGCAATCACGCTTCGGCAAGCACAATGGGTAGGTCGACTTGCGGTCCGACCACATCTATCCTACCGTTCCCGTGTGTCGATCTTCGCCCGCCTTCTGTTCATCGTCGCTCTTGTCCTGTCCTCCTCGCCCTGCTATGCAGAACCGTCATCGCTCCCATCGCCGCCACTCCGTACCGCCTTCGGTTCCCGCTGCGTCAAGTCCCCGATTCCCTGCAATCGCATCGACTACTTCACCGCGCACTTTCACATCGCGGATGTGATTCTGCTTCCGGCTACGGAGTCGCGCGGATTCTCGGCCACCGTCGGCT
>CALMML010000029.1 GCA_937868485.1 uncultured Myxococcales bacterium
GAAGAACGCGTAGCGGTAGAAGATGAGCGCGATGATCCACAGATAGAGCATCCCGCCCCCGAGCCACATCGCCAAACAGAAAGTGAGCACCGGCGGAGCATGCTGGCCCATGCCGGGCGCGAGCTGCGCGCCGAGCACGCACACCGATTGCGCGGCGACGACGGAGACCAGCCAGCCGCCGTTGAGGCCCTCGGCCAGCGCGGGCTTCTCCGGCTTGACGATGATGATCGTGAACACCGCGTACGTGAGCAGCGCCCAGAGCGCGATTCCGGATACCCAAAACGCGAGCGCAGCCTGATACGCTCCGCCGATAAGGAAGCACTGCGTGCCAAGAACGCAGGTGGCCGCCACAGTTGTGAAGAACCCGACCGAGCGGCTGTGATTGCGCAGGTCGGCCACCACCTGCGCGCGATGGCGCACGAAGCGCACGAGGGTGAGGATCCAAAGCGCGGGGTAGAACGCGAGGTTACACGCGAAGAGCCCCTTGGCGGGCAAGGGCAACCCCATCGTGTGGCAGGCCAGCGAGACGATCCCGGTCGCCATGACCAGCGCGAAATACGCCGGATGCATCGCGGCAAGTCGCGTAGGAGGGCTCGTCATCGCCGTCCGAGATAGCGCAAAAGACCGAGGTTTAAGGCCAGGCACGCGACGCTGGCCCCAAAGGCCGGCCAGACCGCGCCGTCGTCCCCCCCGAGGAACGCGTTCATCGTCGCGGTGAAGAGCCACAGCTGTAGGACGACGAGGAGCAGGACGAAGCACAGGACGCCGTTGACGACCGTGGTCCGCTGCTCGCGCGTCAACTGGCGGGACAGGCGCGACATCAGCTGGTCCTCGCGGTCACGTCGACGGCAAACACCTCGCCATCCACGACCTCGAGCTCGATCTGCGGCAGCGGTCGCGGCGGCGGACCCGAGAGATTCCGGCCGGTCGCGAGATCGAAGGAGCCGTTGTGGCACGCGCAGTCAAGCACACCGTCCTTGAACCGCGGGATCACCGCGCACGCGAGGTGCGTGCACTTCTGGCTGAACGCGACCAGCTTGTCTTCGGCGAGGCGGATCAGCAAACAGGGATCGTGCTCGCCGGGGTAGTCGAACATCAGCGATTCTCCGACGGGCACGTCGGTCATGGCGGCGATCCGCTTGCGCGGCGGCGGCGGGCGACGATGCCGGACCAGGCTCTGCGCCGCGATCCACCCCTGACCCGCAGCGAACGCGCCGCTGGTCAGGACGAGGAACTTCGTGAAGTCGCGGCGCGCGACGTGGTGATCCTGCGGCCAATCGATCGCGAAGTCGCGCCGCCAGCGCGGCTGCTCCGCCATGGATCGGCCGTCGGGCGGCACCGTAACGTCGTCGCGGTCGTACGCCGGCCCATACACTTCGGCGCGCGCGGTTCCGGTGAGCCCCTGCCGGGCCTCGGCGGTAAGTCGCGCGTCGAGCGCGAGATCCTCCTCGAAGCGCCTCTGCGGATCGTCCGCCATGTCAGACCTCCACCTCGGCGAAGGGATCAGGGTCGTCGCCCACCACCGGCAGCCGCACCGCGCGGCTCGGCGGACGCTCGTCCATCGCCGCGGTCACGTCGATCTGCGCGGGCGCGGCCGGCCGGCGCGGCACCATCACGTTGACCCGCGTGCGGATCACCTGGTCGCCGAACCGAAACGTATTCGTCGGCATCGACTGCGGGCGCAGCGCCGAGATCTGCTCGCGCGTGCCGAAGTACAGCGCCTGGCTCGGACAGACCGTCGCGCACATCGGCTTCTTGCCGACCGAAGTCCGGTCGTAGCACATGTCGCACTTCATCATGATCGCGCGATCGATGTACAGCTCGGGGACTCCGAAGGGACACGCCACCACGCAGTTGCCGCACGCGATACAGCGTGGCTTGCGCGCGCTCTGCACCACACCATCCCCCGTGCGCTTGATCGCGTCGGCCGGGCAGACCTCGGCGCACGTCGGCTGCTCGCAGTGCATGCACACGACGGGAACCGTTTGGACCGACGCGCCGCGATCGATGTACTCGAGGTGGATCATCGGCTCGCCCCGGTGCGTGTCGCATTCGGTGCATGCCTCCACGCAGGCGCGGCACCCGATGCAACGGCTCGGGTCGACGAAGAACTCGAGGTGCTGCGGGACGCTCATTGCTGGGCCTCCCTTTCCTTGGCGTAGGCGGGCGGGCCATCGGCGGGCCGCAGCCGGCAGCCGCAGACCTTATATTGAGGGATCTTGCTGATCGGATCCTGCGCCGCCACCGTCAGGCGATTTGCGCTCTTGTCGCCAGGCCAGTGGTAGGGAATGAAGATCGTATCGGGCCGGATGGTCGTCACCACCATCGCGCGCAGCGTGATCGCGCCGCGGCGGGTCTCAGCCGTCGCCCAGGCGCCATCGGCGATCCCAAGCTTCTCGGCAAGACGCGGATGCAGCTCGATCCGCGGCTCGGGGTAGTGCTTGACCAGCGGACCGATACGACGCGTCTGCGTCCCAGATAGAAACTGGCTCACGACGCGCCCGGTGGTGAGGAACAGCGGATATTCCTCGGACACATCGTCGACCGCGGGCCGGTACTCGGCGACATTGAACCGCGCCTTGCCATCTGGGAAGTAAAAGCGCCCCTTCCCCTTGGCGACCGGGTTGTCGCTGCCGGGCTCGAACAGGCGCGGCGTCCCCGGGTGGTCGTCGCTCGGGCACGGCCAGAACACCCCCATCTGCCGCTCGATCTTTTCATAGCTGATGCCGGAGTAATCCGCGACGCCGCCCTTGGATGCCACGCGGAGCTCGTCGAAGATGGCCCGCGGGCTGTCGAACGTGAACCCGTGCGGTCGCCCGAGCGCCTTCGCGAGGTCCTGGATGATGCGCCAGTCCTGTCGCGCCTCGCCGGGACAGTCGACTGCCTTGTTGATCTTGATGACGCGACCCTCGACCTGCGTCACCGTACCCTCGTCCTCTTCCTGCAAGCTCCCCGGAAGCACGAGATCGGCGTGGCGCGCCGTGTCGTTGAGGAAGAAGTCGATCGCGACGTAGAACTCAAGCTTCTCGAGCGCACGCGTCACGAACTGGTTGTCCGGCAGCGAGACCTTGGGGTTGAAGCAGATCGAGATGAGCCCCTTGATCTCGCCCGCGTCGATCTTGCGGAACAGCTCGTACGCATCGACGCCCGGCCCCGGCAGATCCGCCTCTTTGATGTTCCAAACCGAAGCGATGTACTTCCGATGGTCCGGGTTCGAGATGTCGCGCCAGCCCGGCAACTGATCGCACTTCTGCCCGTGCTCGCGACCGCCCTGCCCATTCGCCTGACCCACGATCGTGCCGTAGCCGCTCTTGGGCTTGCCGATGCGGCCGGACGCCAGCACAAGATTGATCGTGCCAAGCGCGTTTTGCACGCCGTTCGAGTGGTGCTCGATGCCGCGCGCGTGAAAGAGGAAGCTCGACTTCGCTATCCCCCACAGCTCCGCCGCCTTGCGGATCGAGCGCTCGGGGACACCCGTGACCTCGGCGACCCGCGCTACCGGCCACGTCGCGCAGTACGCGGCCACTGCCTCGAAGCCCACCGTTTCCCGCTCGATGAAGTCGCGATCGATCCAGCCGTTCTCGATCATAAGCTGGAGCACGCCCGCGAACAGGGCCGCATCGCGCCCTGGCCGGACAGGCAGATACAGGTCGCAGGTGCGCGCGACCGGCGTGATGCGCGGGTCCTGGACGATCACCTTCGCGCCGAGCTCACGCGCCTGCCAGATGTAGTTGGTCGTGATCGGCGAGCACTCGGCAACATTGGATCCGGCCACCCAGATGACGTCGGTGCCGACCATATCGGACCATGGGCTCGTCGTGCGATCGATGCCGAACGCCTTCTTGTTCGCGGCACCGGCGCTCACCATGCACAGCCGGCCGTTGTAGTCGATGTACGGTGTCTTCAAGCAGACCCGCGCGAACTTGCCGAGCAGGTAGGTTTTCTCGGTCGTAAGGCTGGCGCCGCCAAGCACACCAACTGCGGCCGGCCCGTGCAGATCTTGGATGCGCCGAATCTCACGCGCGGCGCGCTCGATCGCAGCATCGTATGGCATCGACCGGAATCCGTTCTCGACTGACGGATCGCGCGCGAGCGCGGTCAGGAGCCGGTCAGGATGCGAGCCTTGCAGGTAGCGCTTGACGCCCTTCGGGCAGAGCATGCCGCGGTTGAATGGGAAGTCCTCCCACGGCTCGAACCCGATCACCGCGTCGTTCTTCACTTTGAGCTGTATCCCGCACTGCTGGCCGCAGAAGCAGCAGTGCGTCTTGACCAGCCGCTCCGGCTCGTCGGAAGCACGGCTCAGGGTGCGCGGCGATAGATGCGGACCGAACGCTCGCGTGATCGCCAAATCATCAACGGGCAGTGTCGCCATGATTCTCTCCCCGCCACAGCGCGCCTTGTGCAAGCCCGAACATCGCGCGCCGGCACGCTGGGCAGATCCGCTGATAATGACCGGTACCGCCAGATGTTTCGTATTTGAAGCCGAGCTCGCGCTCGACGTCGATCAGGTCGCGGATCATCGCGGCGGACGCAAACTCGCGGTCGCACCGTGCGCACCGCGCCTGCTCGCTGCGTGCGCCCACATCTTTATAAAAGCCGACTCCGAGCTGCGCCGGTCGCTGGAAGATGTGGAAGAACTTCCCGAAGGGCAGCCAGAGGAGCGTCACGATCACGGTGACCGCATGCAGGATCGCCAGGAAGTCGTACGCATAACCTCGCAGCCAGGTGTAGCTCACGGTTAGCATCAGCCCGGTCATGCTGATGGCGCCGAGCAGAACGAGCGGCAGGATGTCCTCACCGAACTGCTGCGCCGCCATGGCGCCGTGGTCGATCATGCGCCGCCGAAACGCGAGCATCACGCCGGCCAGCACCAGGAACGACGCCCAGACGAGCCCATGGAACACCATGAAGGCGAGCCAGGAGGCGACCGGAAAATCACCCGCTGCGAAGCCGAACACGTAGGTGCGGTAGGTGTCGAGGTGGCCCGGTACCGTCTCGAAATGGATCCAGCCGAACACCAGCGGGAAGGTAATCGCGGCGGCGATGATGCAGCCCCACATGAGGAGCCAATGCGTCAGGCCGCGCAGCGCGCTGCGCCGAAAGATGAAGCGATTGCCCGCGACCTCGACGACCGCGCGCTGCACGAAGCGCCCGAGGTTGCCGGCGAGAAACCGCGGCGACACGAACGCCTGCCAGCCCCGCTTCCAGTACATTCGCGTCGGCGGACGCTGCAGCCACATCGCGTACCGATAGGTGATGCCGAACGTCGCGAACAGCGTCGCGAACGTGTATCCGACCAGCGCGGCGTCGAAGTTTGCGAGGCGACGCGAGCCGACGATGATCAGGACGGCGAGGGCGAGCGTAAAAATGCTCGCCCACAAGGACGCCCGCAACGCGTGTGATCTAGCCACCATCTGATTAGCCTCTAGTCGGATTTCCGGGCGTTGGCAAGTTCCCTGCGATGCGCCTCTCAGCGGAAGGATTGGAACCCGCCGGCCGAGCCACCACGAGGACATTTCCCTCCGGGTCGGCGAAATACGCTGCTTCATCGCCCCACGGTCGCGGACCAAGTGGGCTTAGCAGCCGCGCGCCCGCTCGCCCCAACCGCTCCATGAGCGGAGCCGGGTCGTCCGCGTGGAAATAGAGCTCCGTGGCAGCGGTATGGTCCTCCGGAGCACACGCTGCGCGCCGTCCGGTGTTGCGGGCGAAGCCTTCATGATCATAGAGCCCGACGCGCTGACCGCCGGGCATCTCCATCTCTACGTAAACCGGAACCTCGACGAGCACCGGCCAGCCAAAGACCTCCCGATAGAAGGCGACTGCCCTCGCCAGATCACGCACGGCGAGGATGATGAGGACCAGTTTCGGCTGACCGAGCATCAACTACATTTATCACTAACCCTGCTTCCCTTCCTGGGAGATTTCCTTCTGCCCGAAAGCGCGCTCTGCGGATCGCAGGGCCGATTCGGCAGTACGATGGGCGGCGGGTCCATCGAAGTGGGGGGCTGTTCGCACCGCGGGCATGGCCTTCGCGCGTTCGAGCAGCGTCACGGTTTCGCTGCCGAGCAGCGATTCACAGATGGCGTACAGGCCCTCCGGCCCTTCCTCTCGAGGATTGTGGCGGGTGAGCAGCCGGCGAATTTCATCGACCAGCGCCGCATCTGGCGTCGGCACCATCAGCGACGCTAGAGCCGCATGCTCCACATGCAGCGCATGCGCCAGAGCCAGCGGCTTGCCGCCGTTCTGCTTTCGCGCGGCGGGCAGGAGGAGCTTCTCTTCAATTCCGATATGTCGGAGCAGACCGGAGCGGAAGCTTTCGAATGCTTCATGATCGAAGTGCGCGGGATCGGCAACGCTCTTTAGGAGGAGCGCATCCAACCGCGCATGATCTTCGAGCAGGTAGCTGGAGAGTGTGTTGCCCACGGTTCCCTCGCTTCGTAAATAACCATCGCAACCCGCGTACCAGCCTTTCCCCGTCGCTGCATCGCATACTATGCGCACAATTTTCTGCGTTTGTACGCCAAAGCGAAAAAAATTCGCGAATTCGGTTTAGATGAAGATCCGGGACAGGTAGTCGGCGAACTTGAGCTGATCCGCGGGCTGCCCACGATAACCCACATAGCCGTCGGGGCGAATCAGATACAGGCACTCACCGCGCGCGCCGTAGGCCTGGTGTAAGAGCGCGTCTTTGTCGAAGAGCATCGGGCCATCGCGCAGGATGCTCGGTGGATCGCCGGGGCGCGGCACAATCTGCACGAAGTAAGAACGCATTAAGTCGGGGTACCGGGCGAGCGCCCAGGCTTCGATCGCAGCCAGCCGCGCGTAGCTTTCGTCGCTGTTCATCAGGCCGCCGAATAGCAGCAGGGTGTGCTGGCGTCCGCTGAAGAGCTGGAAAAGCCGCGTCGCATCCTGGCCGGTTTCGTCGACGAGCGCCCCATCAAATGCTCGCTCCCCGGGCCTGGGTCCGTGGCCGAAGTCCAGCCAATCGCGCAGGCTGATGGAGTCGCCGGGCTCATGATCCGTCGAGAGGCGCGTGCTGTGGTTCTGCCCGACGATCGGGCTTTTGCGGTATCCGACGTCGAGCATCGACAAGTTGCGCGAGACGCGTCTTTGTACCAGCCCCACCGACGTGACGAAGCGCAGCATCGCGTCACGCAAGCTCTGCGCGGCGGGATTATAGATGGTGAAGAGATCCTGCATGCCGCGTGTCGCCGCGTCCGTGACCTGGAGCAGCGCACGCGCCACCGGCGCTCGCTCGGCGGTGTAGGAATCGAGGAGGAGCGGGCTCCCTTGTTCCTTATGGCAGAGCGCCAGCTTCCACGCGAGGTTATAGGCGTCCTGCATGCCGCAGTTCATTCCCTGTCCCGTCGCCGGGCTGAAGGTGTGCGCGGCGTCGCCGGCCAGGAACACCCGGCCGACGCGAAACTCCTCCACCATGCGGCAGTGGATCGTGTACTCGTTCATCCACGCGGGGTCGCTGATGCGCGCCCCCTTGGGACCGCGGGTGTCGAGCAGCCACTGGAAATTCTCCAGGCTCGGACCGAGGCCGGCGTCGAAAGCGAGCAGGCGATAGCGGTGCTGGCCCGGAAGGGGAAACGCGGCCAGCGGGCCGTGCTCCGAGACAAAGCCGATCATCTCGTCATCAGCATGACGCAGCGGCCAATCGATTTTCACGTCCGCCTGCAACACCCGCTGCGCGTAGGTGGTGCCTGAAAATTCCAGCCCCAGGATCCCCCGCACGGCGCTGTGCGCACCGTCGCAACCGACGAGCCATGCGGCCCGAATCTCTTCCCGCTCATCGCAGCCGGCGCGCTTGACACTGGCGATTACCTGCTTCGCATCTTGCCGCAGCTCAGCGAGATGCACCTGACGCTCGATCGAGACGCCCAGCTCGGCGAGACGGTCGCTGAGCAGCTGCTCGGTCTCGCGCTGCGGCAGGCTCAGCATGAACGGGTACCGCGAGTCGAGCTCTCCGACGATAATGTGGAAGAGTCGCTTCATCTCCTGGTTGTACATGCTGAGCAGGTGCAGCGGTTGGCCGCGCTCGAGGAAACGGGTGACGAATCCGAGCTGCTCCAGAATCTCGAGCGTCCGCGTCTGGAGCACCTGCGCTTTCGAGGCCAGTGTCGGCCCCTTGCCCGCGTCAATGATGCGAACGTGGAGCCCGTGATGAACGAGCGCGCATGCCAGGAGCATTCCCGTCGGACCAGCACCGACGACAAGAACATCAAGAGCCCTTTCAGTTTTCGTATCCATGGGAGTCCTTTTTTAGTTCATTAGCCATGCGCAGCCCGCACGAGCAACAGGCCAGTTGCCATGGTGCTGAGCACGAGCAGCCAGCCGATTCGGTGCAGCTGCTTCGGCGACGGCGGGAAAATCAAGAGTGTGCAAGCCATCCCGACCACCGGTGCCGCGGCGACCGCGACCGCTGCGGAGGTTTGTGTAACGAGCCAGCAGCCGGAAAGCGAGAGCAACGGAATCGCGACCGGGGCACGCGTACAGCGCAAGGTCTGCTTTTGACCGTAAATCGCTCGGCGCAATGACAGCGTGACGAGTCCAAAGCCCAGCGAAAAAATGCCCCAGGCGCAAAGAGCGAGTCGCACCGGAACGCCGCCTGCGACGGCAACCGGGAGCCCGGCAGCGGACAGCGCAAACGCCGCGACGATCTCGCCCCAATCCGTTCGCTCCTCTTTGCGAAAGATGAGAAGCGAGAGCGCCAGCGCCCCGCCGAGCGGTGCGACAGACGCCAGGCGAGCAGTCTGACTCGACAGCATCAGCGCGAGCCCGGCGCAGAGCAGCGTGCCGACGGCGAGCAGAGTCAACCGGAGGCGCGCGCGAGCACCCAGCTCGCGAAACGCACGCGAGCCGCGCTGACCCAGCAATACGAGCAGCGGTTCATGCGCGAAGAATGCGAACACCGCTGCCGCGGCATAGAGGAATGCCGCTGCGGTAGGTCGCCCCGAGAACAGCGCCGTGAGCAGTGGCAGTGCTAGCTGCCCATAAGCGCCGTGCTCTCTCGGCATGAGCGAACGCGGTGAGGAATGAGCCGCCATGGACAGACTCCCATCTCGAAAAGCGCGCTTACATCAGGAAGCCAGCGCGCGATGAAAAACCAATTCTTCGAGGCGAATGTGCTCCCGCAAAGAATCATCGATCGCGGCCAGACCCTGCACGATCGACTGCGTCGCCTGCGCACCATCCATCAGCGGAATGTATCGCTCACGGAGCTTGCCCAACCGAGCGAGCAGCTCTTCGGTCTGCTTGTGATCGTGCTGCATCACTTTGATCGGCGCTTTGGCCGACGCGCTGCGCCCAGCTCGAATCCAGGGGAAAAGCACCTGCTCTTCCTTCTCCATGTGCAGCTCGAGCTCCTCGCGCAGCGTCGAAAAGCACTGCCAGATCTCTTCCAGAATCGCTTGCCGCTCGACCGAGCAGCCGCGGGGTGTCGCGCGCGCTTGGGAGATGAGCAAGTGGATTCGCGCGAGGTCTTCACGCAGCGGTGCGTGATAGGTGTGCAGGATATGATCCAGGATTTGCGAGAGCGGACTCTCGAGCCACCTCGGAGCAATTGCACCGGCCGGGACGGATACATGATTCGGCTGCATAGGAAGTCCTTCCTTACTGTTTGCCATTGCAAGGCTTGAACCAGCTGGAGTTACTCAAGCATCGGCAGCGGAGCCGCAAAAATTGCGCCCAACTTTCCCGCGCGCGCAATTTTTTCCGAGATCTCTGCGACGGGCAGAGGGTTCTTGACTGGCATTGTGATTGCTGTAATTCCCTTAGAAAAAGGACTTCGCGGAGGCTTCCATGTTGGCTCGGTTTTCTCGGTTCACGGTCTCGGCTCTGCTTGTGATCCCGCTCCTCTGCGGTGCAGGCTGCAACAAATCTTCCGCGACGGCTGACGACGTCATCTCCCCCGAAGCCAAGAAGGAAGCGGAAGAGCTGTTCTCCACGCGCTGCATGACCTGTCACGGCCCGCAGGGACACGGCGACGGACCGGCGTCGGCGGGGCTGACACCCAAGCCGCGCAACTTCAGCGACAAGACGTGGCAGGCCACCGTCACCAACGCGCACATCGAGAACATCATCCTCAATGGTGGAATGGCCGTCGGCAAGAGCCCCGCCATGCCGCCCAACCCCGACCTTTTACCCAAGCCCGCGGTGGTCAAGGGCCTGCGCGCGTACATCCGAAATCTGGGGAAATGAGCCATGAGATACCTACACGGTCGAACACTTGGATGGGGTCTGGCCTCGCTGTGCTTGAGCGGAGCGATTGCGTCTTGCGACAATCCACCGGGCGGACAGCAGGCTGGCGGGGCGAATCTCGCCGAGCTCATGAAGGCGCGCGGACTGACTGAAGCCGATGTCACCGCGGCGCTGAAGACGTACATGCCGAGCGGCAAGAAGGATGAGTACTATTTGTTCGCGTCCGGCGGACATGGCGGCAACCTCATCGTCATTGGCGTGCCGAGCATGCGCATCCTCAAATACGTCGGTGTGTTCACGCCCGAGCCCTGGCAGGGCTACGGCTTCGATGAAGAATCGAAGAAGGTCCTAAAGGGTGGCCGCCGCGCCGGCCGCGATATGAATTGGGGCGACATGCACCACCCCGCGCTCAGCGAGACCAAGGGCGACTACGACGGCGACTTCATCTTCGTCAACGACAAAGCCAACCCGCGCATCGCCGTGGTCAGCCTGAAGGACTTCAGCACGGTGCAGATCGCGACGAGTGAGCTCATTCAAAGCGAGCACGGCTCGACCTTCGTCACCCCCAACACCGAGTACGTCATCGAGGCCAGCCAGTATCCGGCGCCGCTCGGCGGCAGGTACGCGGACATCAGCAAGTTCAACGAGGAGTATCGCGGCGCCGCCATCTTCTGGAAGTTCGATCGCCAGAAGGGGCGCATCGATCCCGAGCAGTCGTGGGCGGTCGAGCTGCCGCCTTATATGCAGGATCTCGCGGACGCCGGAAAGCTCGACAGCGACGGCTGGGCCTTCTTCAATTCATTCGACACGGAGCGCGCCTACGGCGGCAATGCCGAAGGCAAGCCGCCGCTCGAATCGGGCGCCTCGCAGAATGACATGGATTACCTGCATGTCTTCAACTGGCGCAAGGCCGAGGAGGTAGTCAAGGCCGGCAAGACGCAGCCCATCGCCGGCATGAAGGTCATCTCGCTACAGACGGCCATCGATGAAGGCCTCTTGTACTTCATCCCCGAGCCGAAGAGCCCGCACGGCGTCGATGTGACCCCCGACGGCAAGGAAATCGTCGTCGGCGGCAAGCTCGACACGCACGCCACCGTCTACAGCATGGAGAAGATCAAGGCCCTGATCGGCCAGAAGAAGTTCGACGGCAAGGATCCCTACGGCGTGCCGATCCTCAACTTCAAGGAGTCAATTCGCGGGCAGTGCGAGATCGGACTCGGCCCGCTGCACACGCAGTTCGACAACCAGGGCTTTGCGTACACGTCTGTCTTTATCGAGACCAAGGTGGCCAAGTGGTCGCTCAAGGATCTGAAGGTCGTGGACAAGATCCCGACCCACTACAACATCGGTCATCTCGCCGCCGCGGAAGGAGACACCGTCAGTCCCGATGGAAAATACCTGGTCGCGATGAACAAGTGGGCCATCGATCGCTTCGCCGATGTCGGGCCGCTTCTACCGCAGAACTTCCAGCTGGTCGACATCAGCGGCGAGAAGCAGCAGATGCTTTACGACATGCCGCTGCCGCTTGGCGAGCCGCACTACGCGCAGATGATCAAGGCGGACAAGATCAAGTCCATCGAGATCTACAAGCCCATGGGCATGAACGCCATCACGCACGAGCACGATCCCTTCGCGGTCGAGGGTGGCAAGGAACGCATCGAGCGCAGGGACGATGGTGTCCACGTCTACATGACCGCGGTGCGCAGCCACTTCACACCCGACATCATCCGCGTCAAGCAGGGCGAGACCGTCCACTTTCACATCACCAACATCGAGCAGGCCAAAGACGCCACGCACGGCTTCACCGTCGGCTCGCACAGCTTCAACCTGAGCCTGGAGCCAGGCAAGCACGCCAACGTCAGCATGGTCGCGGACAAGGCCGGCGTGTTCCCGATGTACTGCACGGAGTTCTGCTCGGCGCTCCACCTGGAGATGGCGGGGTACTTCCTTGTTGAACCCACGGAAACCGCGGCAGCGGCTACCAAGCCAGCCAAGAAGTAGCGGCGCCCGCGTTTGCCTGCTGCTCTGCCTGATGGCGAGCTGCCGCGGCGCGGCGGGCCTGCCCGCTCCCGAGTCGCGCGAGCCGCTGCCGGTCGCGCGCCCCGAGACCTGCGAGGAGGCTTCGCCGGGACAGTCCTTGCAGGCGCTGATCGAGCGGGCTCCGGACGGCAGCGCAGTCTGTCTGCGCCCCGGCGTCTACCCTGAGCACATCCGCGTCGATCGCGGCCTCACCTTGTGGGGGCCGCGCGATGCGGTCATCCGCTCCGATGGCACCGGCACCACCGTGCGCGCCGCCGGACGGGGTACTAGACTCCTCGGATTTACTATCGAGGGCAGCGGCAGTCGCTATGACAAGATGGACTCCGGACTGCACATCCAGGGCGAGGAAATCGAGGCGCAAGGGCTGCTTATCCGCCGCGCCGTCTTTGGCGTCAATGTCGAACGATCGCGCGACGTGCTCATGCGCGGCAACGTCATTCTGGGTACTGGTGACGCGGCGCTCGGCCTGCGCGGCGATGGTATCCGTTTCTGGGAGGTTACCGGCGCGCGTATCGAGCAGAACTTCGTCACCGGCAGCCGCGATCTGGTGATTCGCTATACCAAGCACACGCGGATCGCCGGCAACACGGTCACTCGCGGTCGCTATGGACTGCATCTCATGTACAGCTCCGACGTGACGCTCGAGGACAACCGCTCGCTTGGCAATGTCGTCGGCACCTTCATCATGTACAGCCGCGATGTGCGCTACCTGCGCAACCTGATCGCCGCGTCTTCGGGCGCCGCGGGCATCGGGCTCGGCATGAAGGAATCGGGCAACGTGTTCGTCCAGGGCAACGTCTCTTTGCGCAATAACATTGGGCTCTATCTCGATACCTCGCCGCTGCAGCTCGGCGACAGCAACAGCTTCCGCCATAACGCCTTCCGGCTTTGCAACTCCGGCGTCATCTTTCACAGCAGCCAGCGCGGCAATACGTTTTCGGAGAACAGCTTTCGCGACAACCTGGAACAGGTGCGCGTCGAAGGCGGCGGCGATGCGCTGGGCACCCACTGGGAAGGCAACGACTTCGACGACTACGCCGGCTTCGACTTTGATGGCGATGGCCAGGGAGATGTCCCCTACGAAATCTATAGTCTCTCGGGCGATCTGCAAAACCGCTTTCCCGATCTGGCCTTCTTTCGCGGCAGCCTCGCCCTCAGCCTCGTCGACGCGGTGACGCATCTTTTTCCCCTGTTCAAGCCACGGCCAGTGCTCATCGACAAGCGGCCCACCCTGAGCCGCATCGACGTGGAGGTTCCTCGTGCGAATTGAGCTTCGCGATGTAGATAAGCGGTTCGGCGCGAACCATGTCTTGCGCGGCATCGGGCTCGAGGTTCCGCGCGGCCGTCGCATCGGCCTCATCGGTCCCAACGGCTCCGGCAAGTCGACGCTGACCCGCGTGATCATGGGCATGCTGTCCTGTGCAGGCGTGGTGCGTCTCGATGGGAAGGATCCGTCCGCGCCGGGCAGTGCCCTCCAGTCCCGCATGGCTTATGTGCCCCAGATCGCGCCCCAGCTTTTCGCGCCGATCGGCGAGGTCTTGCGCGCGGTGTGCGAGCTACGCAGCTTGCCCCGCGCCCGCGTCAAGGAGACAGCCGACGGGCTCGGCTTCGACATCGATGCGCTCGCCGCACGTCCATTTCGCAATCTGTCGGGCGGGATGAAGCAGAAGTTCCTCATCGCGCTGGCCCTCGCGTCGCGCGCGACCCTGCTCATCCTCGACGAACCGACAGCCAGCCTGGATGCCTGGGCGCGCGATCGCTTCTTTCGATTGTTTCAGGATGTGCCAGAGGACACCACGCTCATCCTCTGCTCGCACCGGCTGGAAGAAGTCCGGCACCTGGTCGATCACGTCGTGGCGATGCAGGACGGGAAGGTGGTGTACGACGGCGCCGCCGGGGAATTTCTGTCGCAGCGCGCTTTATCGATCATCGAGATCAGCCTGGATGCTGGCGCCGAAGCCGAGTGGCTCGTCGAGCAGGGCTTTCGCCAGGGAGTAAAGGGCGACACCGACCGCTGGCTGCGCACGGTCAGTCGCACCGACAAGATGCAGGCGCTGGCGGGGCTGCGCGAACGACTCGGCGACCGTCTTCGCGACTTGAACGTCCGCGAGCTCGAGACAATCGACGTTCCGCAAAGCCAGCCAGCAGGAGGCGTTCATGGCTGAAGCGCGACGCTTCAAATGGCTGCTCCCGTCCATCTGCGCGATCGCGGTCCTTATAGCGATCGTTTTGGTCGTGCGCTTCACGCAGCGGCTGCCCAGCGGCCTGGTCCCCATCGTGTGGGATCGCGAGGCATGCGCCGAGTGCCACATGCACGTTGGTGAGCCGCGCTTCGCGGCACAGCTTCAGACCAAAGAAGGCGCGGTGCTGAACTTCGACGATCCGGGGTGCCTTTTGCGCTATCTTGCGACTCGTCAGCCGAGCGTCCACGCGCTGTACTTCCACCATCTGCGAAAGGACCTCTGGCTGCCGCGCGCGGTGGTGGGGTTCGTGCCGGC
>CALMML010000030.1 GCA_937868485.1 uncultured Myxococcales bacterium
TCATCGCACAGTCTGGCTGCTGATGACGACGACGCTAGGACAGAACTTTTTGCTGCGCGTGCTCGGTTGGATGTCCGATGTTTCACGCGTGCAGATGGTTCCGTTTGAGCTGGCTGTCATCACCGGAGCGATTCTGTTCGGAACGCTGGCACTGCTGCGCAGAGGAATGTGGATCGCGCTCATACCGCTCTCCACAGCGTTTCTGATCGAGCGAGGCTGGATTCCTACCCGCATCGGAGTCCTCGCCTATCTGCTCTGCGTGACGCTGTTCTTTGTGGTGTGGCAGCGCGCCGCAGCAGACATCACCGAACAGAGAGCCGTTCGTCGTCGATCGTCTTCGCGGATGATGAAGCTGTATCGATCGGGAACCTCTTCGGATCGAAGCTCGCAGCCGAGTCGGAAGGATCGCTAGGGACTCACCACGGCGTCGTATCGTCCGCTCGCGCAGCCGCGTCGGGTGTCGTCTCCTCGGACGCGCGCGACCAAGCGATAGTTTCCAAGCTGCAAGTCCCCCGGCAGATCCAGATCGACAGAAAAGCGACCATCGGGCTGCGTCACCGCGCGTCCCAGCACCCGCGATCCACCGGAGATCGCCAAGATGATCTGCACTTCCAGCGCTCCCGCGTTGCCACTGGTTGATCGGACCGTTCCGCGCACCGAAAGCTGACTGCCGCGATAGGCTTGCGACGCTGCGATGATCGAGACCTGCGTGGCGGCCAGGCTCTTTCCTTGTTCACTGCGGCGATCTTCGGACTGACTGGGATCGTCATCACTGGGTGTGTCCAGATCGTCGCTGGTTGCTGCCAAGATGCTACCGATTCCACCCCGATCGGTCTTTCCGACTTTGTCGCTCGATGAAGCTTTGTCGCTCGATGAAGCTCTGTCGCTCGTCCCGACTTTGTCGCTCGATGAGGCTCTGTCGCTCGTTCCGAGCTTGTCGGTTCCGTCTCCGCTTGTGGATGTTCGGGCAGCGGTCGTCGATGGTCCCTGGTTGCTGTCGCGGCTTCCGGTATCGCTGCCTGATCCGCCGCTGCCACCGTCGCTGCGATCTCGTCGCTTGGGCTGGCCCTGGACGCTCTGCGGAACGCCACTGATGAAGCTGGGCGGAGCCGGGAACGGATCGCCGCCTTTTTCGTGATACGGCGCTTTGTTTTCTCCGTCGAGAACACGCTGCTGAAGGGGCGCGCCACCTAAGTTGATGCGACGGAAATAACCGCCGCGACCGCGCGCATCGGGAATGAAGACCTCGACGAAGGCATGCAGCTCGTTTTCGACGTAGCGCGCTGGAATGCCCGCTTGGATCGCCGTGATCACAAACGCATACGATCGATGACGACACGCGCCGCGACGAGACATCGCCAGCTTGAGGTACAGATCGCCAGCGCCTTCATCGGGAAGCTCTCCGACGGTGAAGCCGCGAAAGTAGTTCACCAGCTGCGACAAGACCGCCAGATAGTCTGCACCCGACGCTGTTCGCACCCCGATGTGACGCAGCACCGACGTGGCCTCGCGCTGAAGTCGGCGCGGCAGCGGGGACAGTAGCTCGTCGGGAACATCGGCCAGCAGCGGCGCAGGACTTCCCGGCGGCAAAAGCGACCCGGCAAAGTAGCGAGGTGGCACATCCATCAGATAGACCAAGCGATGGCGGCCTCCCGTGGGCGACGAGGCGTACAGGTTGTCAGCGCTATCGACGGAAAACTGAAGCGCTCGCGTCGGTGTTGAACGATACGACAGCACTCGAAAGCCAGCGCCCGGCGTCGGAAGTGGCGCGGGCTGTCCTGCGACAAAGTCAATCACCACCGAGGCGTAGAATGGATCGCGACCGGCACCGACGGGACTGTGCGTCGGTTCGCTGCTGCGTAGATCCGCTGATCGCAGCTTGAGCGCACCATCATCGTCGACGGCATCGAGCACGCTCATGCGCTTATACGGATACACCGCAGGCTGGAACACCTCGTGATACAGACGCTCGCCGCCCGTCTCTGCGCCCGTCGCTGAGTCCGGCATGATTCGTGATCGTCGCAGCGGCGGTGGATCGCTGCCCGGCTTGGGCCACAGCGTGTTCGCCAGGTTGTTTGTCGTCGCTCCGCTCGCGAAGATCTGCTCTTGACCAATGGGCGAGCGGCCTCCCGACGGAGACGCAATCAGACCGTCGCTGCTCATCACCGCATCGGGCATTGCATCGGGCTGCGCACCATCGGGACGACAGACTCCGTCGTGACAGCGCAGACGCGGCACTTGAACCGGCTCGTGCAAGGTCGGCTGTGCCGTCGCCGTGGAAGCAAGCATCAGCCCACTGGCGAACAGGAGCCGCAAAAAATGGAGTGAAGACCGTCCGGGCATGCGCTGCTTGTGATGATACAGCGTCTGGCTTGGCGCTACCTGGACCGTGTGGTATAGCCCGGCCTTCGCCTCTGGAGGTTGTATGTCAAGTTTTCGATCAAGTCGGGCTCGCTTGCTCAAGCCCACCCTCGCAATTGCTTCATCGCTGTGGCTGACCGCTTCGCTGACAAGCTGTACGCCCTGTGAGCCGGTCGGGCCGCTCAAAGCCGATCCGCCGCCGACCGTCACACCGCCGCCGCCACCGCCCAAGCCTGCGGGGCCGACGGAAGCAGATGCGCGCTCGTTTATGGCCGACACCGAGACGCAGCTTCGTGCCATGTGGAGCTACGCGCAGCGTGTCCAGTTCGCGCAGAACACCAACATCACCACCGATACCGAGCAGCTCAACGCGCAAGCGCAAGAGCAGGTGATGGAGCTGGTCAGCAAAAAGATCAAGGACGCGGCGCGCTTTGATGCGGTGCAGCTGCCTTCGGATCTGCGACGGAAGTTTGATCTGCTCAAGCTGGCACAGGATCTACCGGCTCCGGCGGATGCAAACGAGCGGGCCGAGCTGGCGCAGCTCGCAGCCGGGATGGAGACGTCGTACGGAAAAGCGAAGTATTGTCCGCCTCGGCTCAAGGGTTCCTGTCTGACGATCGATGATCTGAGCCGAACCCTGTCGACCAGCCGCAACTACGACGAGCTTCAGGAAGCCTGGACGGGCTGGCACGATCTCGCCAAGACGCTGCGTGGCTCGTATGCGCGCTACGTGCTCTTGGCGAACAAGGGCGCTCAGAATGCGGGATATGCCGACGTGGGCGCGATGTGGCGCTCGCGTTATGACATGTCGGAAGATGCGTTTGCCGCCGAGGTCGAGCGTCTGTGGGAGCAGGTCCGTCCGCTCTACGAGATGCTGCACTGCTACACCCGCATGAAGCTGCGACAGACCTACGGCAATCGCGTGCCGGAAAACGGTCCGATTCCTGCGCATCTGCTCGGCAACATGTGGGCGCAAGAGTGGGGCAACATCTATCCGCTCGTGGCGGTGCCAGGAAAAGGCGCGGGCATCAGCCTGAAAGCCAAGTTCCAGCAGAAGAAGACGACGCCGATTGAGCTGGTCAAGATGGGCGAGTCCTTCTTCAAGTCCGTCGGCTTCGATCCGCTCCCGGATACGTTCTGGAAGCGATCGATGTTTGTGCGTCCCAAAGATCGCGAAGTCGTCTGTCACGCGAGCGCGTGGGACATCACCTCGCGCGGGGATCTGCGCATCAAGATGTGTATCGAGCTGGACGACGACAACTTCCGCACCGTCCATCACGAGCTGGGACACAACTACTACTACTGGTACTACCGCGATCTGCCGATTCTGTTTCAGCAGGGAGCAAACGACGGCTTCCACGAAGCGATTGGCGATGCGATCGCGCTGTCGATTACGCCTTCCTATCTGCAAAAGATCGGACTCGTAGACGCGAGCACGCAGGTCGATGACACCACGTTCCTTCTGCACGACGCGCTGGAACACGTCGCGTTCCTTCCGTTTGGCAAAGTGCTCGATCAGTGGCGCTGGGAAGTGTTCTCAGGAAAGGTTCGTCCCGAGGACTACAACAAGCGCTGGTGGGATCTGCGGACCAAGTATCAGGGCGTTGCGCCTCCGGTTGCGCGGACGGAAGCGGACTTCGATCCCGGCGCGAAGTATCACATCCCGAGCAATGTTCCCTACGCTCGCTACTTCCTGGCGCGGATTCTGGAGTTCCAGTTCCATCGCGCGCTGTGTCAGGCGGCGGGCTATAACGGACCGCTGCACAAGTGCTCGATCTACGGAAACCAAGCGGCGGGAGACAAGATGAAGGCGATGCTCCAGCTGGGTTCGTCAAAGCCGTGGCCCGAAGCGCTGGAAGCGATTGCCGGGACGCAGAAGATGGATGGCGCCGCGATGCTCGACTACTACGCGCCGCTGATTTCCTTCCTCAAGGATCAGACCAAGTCGCAAAAGTGCGGCTGGTAGCTCCGCTCGCTGCTTCGTTCGCTGCTCCGTTCGCTGCTTCCTGACTCGCTTCTTTCCACGCGGCCTGGTGTTCCATCGGGTCGCGTCGGCTGGCTCCCGCTCTTCCCATGCATGAGTTTGGTTTCTGTCAAATTTTTGACGCAAAAAACCGCAAACAGGCTTGCCCAGGTAAGAAAAGGCGTGGTAGTGACCCACTTGTCCGACATCGGATTACCTGAAAAACCTGTAAGGAGATCACAATGCGTTCGTTTTCGGCTCTGTGCCTAGTTCTCGCGTCGGCGGCTTCTGGATGTACTCACTTCCATACCAACATGCTCGCCGAGTCGATCAAGACGTTCACTTCGAAGGCGCAGACCCACAATGAGAAGGTTTGGGTTGCTAGCATCGCGGACAGCAATGCCTGTGACAGTGGCTGCCAGTCGCCCACTTCGTGCGGCGGCAAGTCGGGCGCAATCAGCGCCAAGGGACTGTTTGGTGGCTTCGGCGGCGGTGGCGGCGGCAGTGATCGCCTCGCGTACGAGGTCATCACCAACTTCCTGACCCAGAATCAGAAGATGAAGGTCATCGAGAGCCACCGTCACAACTACTCGACCGATACCCGCGTCGAGACGCGCAAGAAGATCGACACGGTGATCGACGGCAAGGCCCTGGCTTCGGGTATGTCGTGCGAAGACCTGTGCTTGCTCGACGAGGCCAAGAAGCGCAGCGCCGACAAGGTCCTGACCTACCACATCATCAGCATGGAAGCGAAGAAGCTGACCATTCACTATCGTCTGAGCGATGTGAAGTCCGGCGTCGTCGAGGCCTCGCACACGCTGCACGTTGCGCACCCGACCTCGGTGGACACCAGCTTCGTCGAGCCCGCGCCCTAATCGGTCCGGTCTTTCCGTTTCTCTGTCTCTCGCCTAGAGCCCGTGCGCGTTCCTTCGCGTCTCTGTGACGGGCTCTGCTGATTTCTGTTCTCATCCCGTCCATCACCAGGAAAAGTTCGTTCGCTGCTTCGGCGAGTGCGCTACGTTTTGGCGCACCAAGGAGGCGGAATCGATGAAGTCAATCTCTCGGACGTGCGGATCGGTGCTGATGCTTGCGACGCTCGGGTGGCTGGGTTGCCAAGACAACACGCAGACACCGACGGACATGCCGACGCCACAAGCGACGGCGACCATCAATGAGCCAAGTGGCGCGCAAGGAACGGCAACCTTTGAAGAGACTGCCGACGGCGTCAAGATCACGGTCAATCTGTCATCGGTGCCCAGCGACGGAATGCTCGGCATGCACATCCACGCAACCGGCGACTGTTCAGACACCGTGGGCGACGGTGGAACCCATCACGGTGCAGCGGGCGGACACTTCAATCCCGATGGCGTCAATCACGGCTGCCCGACGGCAACGCCTCATCACGCGGGCGACTTGGGAAACATCGTCATCTCGGGCGGCAAAGGTGTCTTGACCTTCACCAGCAAAGATCTCACCGTGACCGCTGGTGCGCGTTCTGTCGTCGGAAAAGCGATCATCTTGCACGGCGGTACCGACGACTGCAACACGCAGCCAACCGGCAACTCCGGCAGTCGCATCGGCTGCGCCGTGATCAGCGCCAAGTAGCCCGCGCTATTTTTTCGCTCGCGAAGTCGGTTTCTTCGTCGCCGAAGTTGATTTCTTCATCGCCGAAGTCGGTTTCTTCGTCGCCGAAGTTGATTTCTTCGTCGTCGACGTTGATTTCTTCGTCGTCGAAGTTGATTTCTTCGTCGCCGAAGTTGATTTCTTCG
>CALMML010000031.1 GCA_937868485.1 uncultured Myxococcales bacterium
AAGCAGATCGCGCAGCAGCAGAGTACGGATTCAGCGACGGAAAAGAGCACCAGCGCAGAGTCCTCTGAAGTGGATGATGATGAAGTCAAGGAACGTCAGATCCGTGCCGCGCTTGAGCCAGGTGTTGCACTGCTGGTCAGCAAAGGAATTCCCAAAGAGGAAGCGGAACAGAAGCTGGAAGTGCTCGCGCGGGCAGAAGTCTGAGCATCACTGCGGATAGGCCAGTCGATAGCCAGCGACAGCGACGGCAATCCAGGCCCCCAGAAAGCACAGTCCGCCAAGCGGAGTGATCGCTCCCAGCCAGCGGATTCCTGACAGCGCCAGCACGTACAGAGAGCCCGAAAACAGCACCGTTCCTGCCACACACAGCGTCGCAGCCCAGCGCACTGGCGAAGACAGCGGAAGCAGTCCAATCAGACACAGGAGCAGCGCGTGATACATCTGATAGCGCACTCCGACTTCGAAGATGGCTTGCAGATCAGGGGCAAGCCGCTGCTTGAGCGCGTGCGCTCCGAAGGCTCCGGTTGCAACAGAGACAAAGCCAGAAATCGCACCCACAGACAGCCACGGATTCACGGTGAGGTTCATGGCCGGGCAGCATAGCACCGCTTGCACGGAAACGTGAGCGGGCTCCCCATCACGCGCGCCTTCCGCCGCAAAGGAGTCCGTTAGGAGCCAAACTCAGCGACGATGGCTTGCACTTCTTTGATGAATCCTTCGCGCTGCTGTCGCTCGAATTCCTGCCACGTACACAGCGTTCGGGAATCCGTTACGCGATCGACAAAGATCGTTGCATGCAGGTGATCGACTTCGTGCTGATACGTTCCCGCAGTGATTCCTTTGGCGACAAAGTCGAGATCATTTCCGTGACGGTCCCACGCCTGGACACGCACTTCACAGAATCGCTGCACACGTCCGCGCAGGTTCGGAACCGACAGACACCCTTCGTAGTTGCCAAACGTCCGATCCGAAAGCGGAGTCAGCACCGGATTGACCAGCACCGTCAGCGGAATCTTGGGCTTGTAGGGATAACGCGCGTTCTGTCCGACTTCGATGACACAGACCTGAACGCTTTCGTAGATCTGCGGCGCAGCCAGTCCCGCACCGTCGGCATCTCGCATCGTCAGGATCAGATCATCGATAAGCTGCTGACCTTGCGCAGACAGCAGCTCTTCCTTGGTTACGGGACGCGCAGCCTGACGAAGCACCGGATGACCAATCTGAGCGATCTTTCGTATCGGCATTGTCCGTTTGTACATCACGACGACGCAGCCGCTTCATTTTTGTTAAGGTGAAGCGTATCCATGTCCGCGAAAGCGTTTCTGGCCTCCCAGCGGATTTCTCTGTCGCTGTCTCAGGTGCGCGGGACGACGGATGCGCAGAGCACAGCCGCTGCGATCGAGTGGTTCAATCAGCTTCGGCGATTGGGTCTGTCGCTGCCGCTCGGACTGGTTCACGACATCGGACGGATTGTGTCGGTCCCGCGTGCGCAGCTTCGAATCGGACAAGATCTCGCGCTGCTGCCTGCGCATCGAGGCGTACTCGAACGACATCAGACGCTGCTTGCGGAGCTTGCGGAGATCGAGTCAATCGAGCAGATCGCCAGCCTGCGACCGCCCGACAAGCTGATTGCAGTGCTGATCTTCAAGCTGCTGGGAACGCTGGCCCCGACGCTGCCTTCGCATCATCTGGCGACGACCGAGCTGCCTCAGGGAGAGCTACCAAGCGCCGATCAGGGCTTGAATCCCGTCGAGCAGCAGCAAGAAACGCAGCGTCACTTGGCCTTTTTGCATGAGCTTCAGCAGCACGCGAGTGTGCTTCTGCTTCGCGCCGAGCTGCTCAATGCGCAAGCGGTGCGACTGCTGGCGATGTACGACGGAAGTGCGAGTGTGCTGTCTCGAATCAGCGACGATCGCATCGATCTGCTAGAGCTTCTGACGATGTTCGAGGCAGACGATCTGCGCGATACGGTGCGCTTTTCGCTCGATCTGCTGCCGTCGGTGCTTGAAGCCCAACATATCAGCGGCGCACAGAGCTATCCAACCGGCGGATATGCCGGGCTGCTCAGTCGCGGATCGCTTGATGCACTGCTTCCCAGTGAGCTTGCCAGCGACGAAGAGCTGTTCTACGCGCGCTTCGCACAGTCCGAGCTGCTCTATCTCGGTCGCGAACGTCAGATCGAAGCGCCGCATCCGCTTCACTACATCTTGATTGATGGTTCTCCGTCGATGCGAGGGCTCCGTCAGGTCTTCGCACGCGGGCTGGCCCTGTCGCTGAGCCAGAAGCTGCTGCGCGCCAACTTGCCGGTGATGATTCGCTTTTTCGACGGAAGGCTGCATGAAGCTGTGCGCGCCGATTACGCACCTCGCAAGGTCTTGCCGTATGTGCTCGGCTTTCGCAGCACGCGCGGACGAAACTATTCCCGGGTCTTTCGCGATCTGCACAAAGAGCTACTGACGCTGTGCGCAAACCGCAAGACGCGCGTCACGCTGTACCTCATCACGCACGCCGAGTGTCACATTCCTGTTCCGACGGTGACAGCACTGCGCAAGCTGGCGCTCATCCAGGCCGTGTTCGTTCGACCCTCGTCCGAGCTGCACCTCGATTATCTGTCGCAGCTGACCAAATATCAGGTCATCAGCGACGAAGCGCTTCACTCTGAAGCGGTCCGAAAGAAACAGGCGCTCGACATCCTCTCTCGCGTCGCAGACACCGCTTCCTAATTCGATCCGGTTTTGGCATATGCTGCCGCGCATGCGGACCGCTTTGTCGAACTCGTCGTCGCGTCTTTCGTCGCTCACTCGGCTGCTTGTGTGTGGGTTGCCGCTTCTTTCGGCGTGTACCGTTCACGTCGATCCGACGCCGCTTCCAGAGCCTCCGCTCGTCGAGGGCTGCAATCCGCTCGGCGGCGGACCAGGCGAAGACTGTCTGTCCCCGTTTCCGTCGAACTACTATCTGCGAACCGATGCACAGAACGTTCGTCGCGTAACGTTTCCGCCCGGTGTGCTGCCGACTTCGCGCAAGGGAGTTCCGCTCGATCCTGCGCTGTTTGCGAGCCGCGATGGCTTCAGTCCAGCGACCCCGATCTTGGTCTATTTTCCGACGCCAATCGACGGACAGAACCTGCCCCAGCCCAGTCAGCCGGAAGCGTCGCTGCAAGTCTCGTCGCCGATTCAGCTGATTGCGATGGACACAGGGACGCGCATTCCGCTGTTTGCCGAGCTGGATCGCAACGCAGGTCCGGGTGAGCGACAAGCGCTGATCATTCATCCGCAGCTTCGGCTCGCGCCCAAGACCCGCTACGCTGTCGCGATATCCGGGCTGAAGTCTCCGTCGGGACAAGACGTTCCACCGCTCGCGGGCTTTTTGGCGATTCGCGATGGCGATGTCGAAAAGACCAGCATCCGAGGCCAGCTCTCGAACCAGTACAACGCGCTGTTTTCGTTTTTGGCGCAAAAAGGAATCGCGCAACAGTCGCTCCAGCTCGCGTGGGACTTTACAACCGGCGACGATGCGCAGCTCACCGGACAGCTGGTTGCGATGCGAGACGCTGCGATCAAAGCGCTGCGTCCGACCGATCCGATGGATGCGTCGCCGCTGCTGACGATCGACAAGGTCGAGTCCGCGCCCAAAGATCCGCTGCTGCGACAAGTGATTGGAACGTTTCGCGCGCCATCGTTTCTCAGCGACGATACAAACGGACGACTTTTGAAAGATGCCAGCGGTCAGCCCAAGCTGCGCGGCTACGGACGCTTTCCGCTCGTTGTTCACATTCCCAAGTGCGTGCAAAACGCGACCGCGCCCGTGCCGGTGATGATCTACGGACACGGACTGTTTGGCGGAGCGCTCGGCGAAATGGACTCCGGCTATCAGCGTGAGATCGTCCAGCGCCTGTGCATGGTGCAGGTTGGCTCGGACTGGATTGGGCTCACCCAAGCGGACGCGCTGTACGCCGCCAATCAGGTGATGAGCGACTTTAACAACTTCGTTCAGCTCACCGATCGGCTGCAGCAGGCGCACACAAACTTCGCGGTGCTCGCGCGGATCATCAAAGACGGATCGCTTGCGCAGCTGGCCGAGCTAAAGGTTGGCGGCAAGGTCATCCTCGACTCAAGCCAGGTCTATTACTACGGAATCTCCAACGGAGGCGTTCAAGGACTCACGTTCCTTGCGCTGTCGCCGGACGTGAAGCGCGGCGCGCTCAATGTGCCGGGAGGATTCTGGAACGTGATGATGTGGCGAAGTGCAAACTTCCAGTCGCTGCTGCCGCTGCTGTCTGCCTCGTATTCCGATCCATTCGATCGTCAGGTGCTCATCGCGCTCAGCCAGTCGCTGTGGGATCACACCGATCCAGCGACGTACGCACCCTATGTTGTAAAAGCGCCGCTGCCGGGAACTGGCGGGGCGAAGCAGGTGCTGTATCAAGAAGGAATCGCCGATGCGCAGGTGCCCAACCTGACGACCCGAATGATGGTGCGAACGATGGGAATTCCGCTGCTGTCACCGTCGGTGGAATCGCCGTGGGGCATTACACAAGCGCAAGGTCCAGTTCCGTCCGCCTATGTCCAGTTTGACATCGGACAGCTGCCGCGCCTTGGTGACGACAACGTCCCGCCCAAGAACAACGCGGTTCACGAAGCGATTCGTCGGCTCGAAGCAGCCAAAGAACAGCTTCAGGACTTTCTCAAAGACGGCGGAACCGTGCGCGATACCTGCAAAGGCAAGCCGTGCGTGTTCACGAGCGGAAGCTAGTTTTCATCGAACTACGTCGCGCGACGACCTGGACGTCACTGCGTACCAAGTCGTCGCGAGCCAAGCCACAACCGAAGCGACTTACAGATCCTTCAGGATCTCAGCGCGCTTGGCTGCGTACTCTTGATCGTCGATCAGTCCTTCGTCCTTCAGCATCTTCAGCTTCTTGAGCCGATCCTGAAGGCTTGGCTGCGCCGGGGCCGCTGGTGCCGCCTGCTGAGCCGGAGCCGCCGGAGCTTCTGCCGCCGGACGCGTTGACTGCGCAAACATGTTGGCCATCGCCATGCCCACACCGAGCCCAGCACCAGCCAGCATTCCGCCACCGTCGCCGCTGCCACCACCGCGAGCCATTCCATCGCCCGCGCCCATCATTGCCTTGCCCGCCGCAAACTGCTGATAGCCGCCGAGTCCGCCCGCCATCCGAATCTGCGCGGCGTCCTTGTACATGCTCTTGAGCGTCTGCTCGTCTTCTTCCTTGATCGAGACAACGAAGTTACCGAGCCGCACCACCCGCATGCCGTAGCTCTGCATGTGCGGCTTGAGTCCCTCGATCACCTCGGCTTCGATCTCTTCGGTCAGCGCGCCCGACGTGATGTTCAAAAGCGGAAGCTGCTTGGCGACGAGCAGCTTGGCAATCCGATCCCGAATCGTCTTGAGCAGAAGCTGACGGAACCAGCCCACAAACTCTTCGTCTTGCGCCCACGAGCGCTGCCCGAAGAACGAAATCACCTGCGTCGGATCAGTCGCTTGCAACGAGTATTCGCCGTGGACCATGACGCCAATCGCCAGGCCGCTCTTCGGATCTTCGACATCGCCGATGCGACCGCCAAACTTAAAGCCTGCGACCTCGCGGACCGTGATGAACCAGACCTCGGCTTTGAAGACATTGCCGCCGGTGAACTTATCGACGATCTGGTTGAGGAACATGATGTTGGACGACTCCAGCGTGTGTCGCCCAGGGCCGATCTGGCCAACAAACTGACCGTCCTTGAAGAACAGCGCCACCTCGTCGGTCCCGACCGTCAGCTGCGCCTTGTTCGGGATGGTGGGATCGGGATGCTTGTACACGAGCATGCCCTTCGCGCTGTCAGGGCGGGCAATCGCCAGCTCACGAACGCCACCCTTGACGAAATCCATTAGGCCCATCGATTCCTCCTTCTGTAAGCCGATTCGCGACATGCGCAGCCCGGCCATCGAGACGGTGTAAAGACCGTGTAGTACGAAACGCTATTGAGTATCGATCATAGGTACCGAGTAGACCATTCGCAAGGTGCCCCTGTACGTGATACGCTCTGTCCTGCTGCGAAAGTCGTCCGCCCGATCTCATCCAGATCAGCACCCGGCCCACAATCAGGCCATCAAGCTTCCGCAGAGCATCACCAACCAACTGAAATCTCTGGTAGATTGGAATGCCGCTTAAGCGAGGAGTCGATCGGTCCATGAAAAAGGTCATCCGCGTTGTCGCCGCCGTTCTCGAGCGAGATGGACGGTACCTCATTACCCAGCGTCGCGAGTCGGCGGTGCTGCCCCTGCAGTGGGAGTTCCCCGGCGGAAAGGTCGAGGCAGGCGAAAACGATGAAGACGCGCTCCGTCGCGAACTGAGCGAACGCCTCGACGCCGACTTTGAAATCGGCAAAAAAATCGGCGAAAAGCACCACATCTACGACGGCTACGAAGTGATTTTGGCGCTCTACGCAGCCAAGCTCATCCCCGGTCGTCCGATGCGAGCCAAGCGAGTCCGAGACTTCCGCTGGGTCGCTTCCTCGGAATTTGGTCAGTACCAGTTCCCGGATGCCGATCAGCGCACCATGGATCAGCTGCTCGGAATTCGTCGCTAGCCCACACAGCCTCTCGTCAGCTACCCACCTCTTTCGGTAGCATCCTCAGTATGAAATCTGTCGTTCTGATCGTGCTCGATGGCCTCGGCCATCGCGAGCAAACCGATGCCAATGCCGTCCATCTTGCCCACAAGCAGACCTGGCCGCGTCTGTTGTCGCAGTATCCGACGACGCTGCTAGAGTGCTCGGGCTTTTCAGTCGGACTTCCCGACGGACAAATGGGAAACTCCGAAGTCGGCCACACCATCTTGGGCGGCGGACGCATCGTCTACCAAGACTTGGTGCGCATCAGCAAGTCGATCTCCGACGGAGACTTCTTCACCAATCCCGAGCTTGTCGCCGCTGTCGAAGCCGTCAAAGCAAGCGGAGGAACGCTGCATCTGCTGGGTCTGAACTCACCGGGTGGGATTCACTCGACGCTGGAACATGGCTACGCCGTCGCCCAACTGGCCAAGCAGCGCGGCCTGTCGCGGGTGGCTTGGCATGCGTTTCTCGACGGAAGAGACACGCCACCACAGTCCGCTGCTTCGTATTTGCGCGAAGTTGAAGCCAGGCTCGCAGCCATCGGCGTGGGTCGTGTTGCGTCGCTGGCCGGTCGCTTCTATTCAATGGACCGCGACAACCGCTGGGAGCGCGTGTCTCGAGGCTATCGCTTGCTCACCCGAGGCGAAGGTCGTCCCGAGCCAGCCAGTGCCGGAGCCGCCGCCGCCATCGAAGCCGCCTATTCCCGAGGCGAAACCGACGAGTTTGTCCAGCCGATTGTCCTTACGGAAAACGGACGCGCCGTCGCAACCATCCAAGATGGCGACGCGGTGGTGTTCTGGAACTTCCGGGCCGATCGCGCGCGTGAAATCAGTCGAGCGCTCACCGAAGCCAAGTTTGATGCATTCGATCGAGGCAAAGCCCCGAAGCTTGCGCGCTACGTCTGCCTGACTCAGTACGACGCAAAGCTCGGCTTACCGACGGCATTTGCGCCTCAGTCGCTGGAAAACAACCTGGGCGAATACCTGTCTGGGCTCGGCTACAAGCAGTTTCGCACCGCTGAGACGGAAAAGTACGCGCACGTCACGTTCTTCTTTAACGGTGGCGTCGAGGCGTCCTATCCGCATGAGGATCGCCGCTTGGTGCCATCGCGTCGCGACATTGCCACGTATGACTTGGCTCCCGCGATGAGCGCAAGTGAAGTCACCGACGGAGCAGTAGCCGCGATCGAAGGCAAGCAGTACGCGTTCATCCTCATCAACTTCGCCAATCCCGACATGGTTGGACACACCGGAATTCTTCCTGCCGCAGTGTCTGCCGTCGAGACGATCGATCAGTGCCTGGCCAAAATTGTCGAAGCAGCGACGAAGACCAACACCGCCGTCCTGATCACCGCCGATCACGGCAACTGCGAGCAAATGGTCGACGAGACCACCGGACAGCCTCACACCGCGCACACGACCAATCCAGTACCGTTTATCCTGGTCGACGATGAGCTACAAAAGCGAACGCTGCACCGAGGCGGGCTTGCCGACGTAGCTCCGACGGTGCTGGAGATCATGGGACTGCCGGTTCCCGCCGAGATGACCGGCAAGTCGCTGCTCAATCCGTAGTCCGAAGCACACGCGTTACGCGCGCGGTGCGTCGGAGGGAACAACCCGTCCCAGCGTCGGCCCCAGCGAGTCACAGAGCAACCCAATCAGCGTGCGCTCATCGGGATTGACCGTGTGCGACGGCTCATCGACGCACAGATAGCCAAGCAAGCGACCTTGCTTTCCCGGCATCACCACGGGAAATCCGTCGGACAGCTCGCGCATGGCCGCGATCTGGGTCGTCTCCAGCTTCAGCCGCAACGAAAACCCCAGCAGCTGCCCAAACTGCGCAAGCTGAGACTCCACGTCGGACAGCGTCTGACAGCCTGGCAGCTTCAGCGACAGCTCATCCATGGCTCGCAGAAGCTGCTGCGTACGACTTCGTCTCGACAGCGCCGCCCACAACCCCTGCGGACCCCCGCGCAGGTATCCGAGCAGGTAGCCAAGCAGCAGCGCAAATCCCACCGCCAGCGTCAGCCCGATGCGAGACACAAGCGGCCCGCCGAGCACCATCAGCAGCGACAGAACGCCGAACACCAAGCACGCGGCATACAGCCACAGCACCGCACGTCGCACCGGCAGGCCCATCAGCAGCAGCCGATGATGCACATGATCGCGATCGGCTTGCATCACGGGCCGTCCCGCCAAAAACCGTCGCGAGATCGTCAGCCCGGTATCGAGCAGCGGCAGGCCCAGCGCAACCACCGGAAAAACCACCAGCACTGCCGTCGCTGACTTGCGAACGGACCAGATCGACATCGTCGCCAGCAGATAGCCCAGGAACAAGCTCCCCGAGTCGCCCATGAAGATCGACGCAGGATTGAAGTTGTAGCGAAGAAAGCCGAGCGTCGCCCCCGCCAGCGAGCCCGCCACAAACGCCAGCAGCAGATCTCCACGAAGCAGCGCAGCCACCGTCGTCGTTCCAAGCGCAATCACCGCAACGCCCGAAGCCAGTCCGTCGAGCCCATCGATCAAGTTGACGGCATTGACGACACCAACGATCCAAGCCACCGTCACCAGCGCCGACAATAGCTGCGACAGCTCAATCGGGCCCGTCGGACCACTTGTACCGAGCACCCGCAAGCCCTGCCCATACAAAAAGAGCGCAACCACAATCTCGACGAGCAGCTTCGGCAGCGCTCGCAGGCCGCGCAGATCATCCACAATCCCGAGCAGCAGCATCGGCACACCGCCGAGCAGGATCGGCAAGACCGGCGTTCCCTGCTGTAGCGTTGCACGCGCGACCACGCTTCCCGACGACCACAGAAGCGCCACCGTCAGATAGAACGCAATCGCAATCGCAACGCCACCCAGCCGAGGAACCTGCGACGGACGAAGCAGCTTGCGCGCCGAAAATGGATCCAGCGCTTTGAGCCACAGCGCCACACGACCCGCAATCGGCGTCAGCAAGAGCGACAACAGCAGCGACAACAGCAGCCCAAGTCCGACGGCTCTCATCGCTTCTCCCGTCGCAGACTTTCTAACACTTGTGCGTGCGCAGCCATCGCCAGCGGCCTGTCAAAGCGCGTCTCGGCCAGCTCGCGGGCTCGCCTTGCCATCGCATGCCAGCGTGTCGCGTCTTGCGCCAGCTGACGCAGTCCCAAAATCAGCGCGTTTCCGTCGCCATTTCGGACCGAAAGACCCAGCTCTTCGTCGCGTAGCAGCGCAGGAATGCGTCCGCGCGCGGGTCCGATGTACGCAATCGGTCGGCCCGACGCGAGCAGTCCGTACAGCTTGCTCGGCGCCAACAGCCCCTGCATCGCCGCTTTGACCGAGATGAGTCCGACGTCACCAGCCGACAGCACATCTGAAAGCCTAGCCCGAGCCTGCGGTGGCAGCGAGTGAACCAGACCGCGCATGTTCGACGGAACACTCGCAAGCAGCCGTGCCTTTTCGTCTCCGTCTCCGACGAACAGCCAGTGAACCGGAGGACCAACACTCAGCGACGAAGACTGCACGCGGATTGCTTCAATGATCGTATCGAAGTCGTGTCCGCGACCGTGATTTCCGGCGTAGCAGACGACAAACTCATCGGTCAGACCCAGCTCTGCGCGCAGGCTGTTTTGACGAGGCTGCGGTGTCAGCTCTCGAGCGGATGCAAAGTGATCAATCGTGACAAGCTGCGCAGCGGAAGCTCCTGCGTCGAGCAGTCGATCAGCCATTGCTTCATCGAGCGCAATGATGCGATCAGCAGACCGATAGAGCGTCCGCGCAAACAAAGAGAGTGCGCGATACAGCGTCGATTCGGGACGAGCCAGACCCATCGCCAAGAGCAAGTCCGGGTACACATCCTGAACCCACAGCACCAGCTTGGCCGCCGACAAGCGACTCGCGCACAGACCCAGCGCACCGACGAGCGGCGGCGTCGTCAGCGCGACCACCACATCTGGCGACGGAAGCCGCTGCAACGTCCACAGCGCTTGGGTCAAAAACTGACCGTAGCCACTCGCACGTCCGAGCAGACGACTGAGCTGCTCGCGCTTAGATGGGGAAGCCGAGATCGGCGGCGGTGCATCACGCACCGGAACGCGCACGATTCGCACGCCGTTGTGCAGCTCGTCTGACGGCAGCGGTGTCAGCGCTTCCGGCTCTCGACCGAGGTGAGGCTGACGATAGCGTCCGCTCCCGCACAGCACCGTCACGGAAAAGCCGCGCGCAGCCAGATCTTCGGCCCAGTCGGTACACAGCTGCGCCGTCGCCGCAATGTCCGGGTAATAGAACTGGTTGAGGAGCAGGATGCGCATCGCAAAAAGAGAAGTGACGTTCTCATCGTAAGCTGGCCGCCGGAGGAACGCAGCACAAAAACGTCACTGTGAGCGTCGGCTCAGCGACACGCGTCGTCGCTAGTGCGAAAGTCGCTCGATCTGCCAGCGCACAGACTGCGAGTCTTCGGGCCGCACCGCGTAGGTTGCATCGGCCTTGGCAAGCGGCAGCACACAGCGCGAAATTCGCTGCATCACCGTCGGAGCCGACGTTCCAACACCTGGCCAGCTCGCGCCTTCGCCGGGCAGCTCCGCAAAGTGCGGATCCCACGGCATCACGATCGCAATCCCGTCGCCTTCGGGCTTGGCAATCAGCTTCGGCAACAGCGGATACGGCGTGCGCTGTTGACAGATCTGAAGCAGCGTAGCCACAAGCGCCGACGCGTCCATCAGCGACGAAGAGTCCGGCTGTTTGGATCGCAAGATTGCGAGCGCACGCAGACGCTCAGCTTCCAGCTCTTCCATCGTGCAGACCGTCGGTGGCGGCAAGTTCAGTTCGCCCGCCAGATAACGCGCAAGCGCTTCCCGAGGCGTCAGCCACAGCGGATCGAAGACCTCGCGACCATCGACTTTGACCTCGCCACCGTGACGGGCCAACGCCCAATCCAGCGATAGCAAGTAACAGTCCGCGTCGAAGCGCTTCGGTTCTGCCGTCGGAGTGATCCAGTGCGCAAAGCGAACCAAGGCTTTGAAGTCAGCAACCGACAGACCCGCTTCTTCGCTCAGCTCACGAGCGGCTGCGTAGCGACTGGGCGACTCGGGATCGACTTCTGCATCCGCAGCATCGACACGACCGCCCGGAAAGACGTACGCGTTGGCCATGAAGCTGGCACGCTGGCTCCGTCGAACCAGTAGCACCGCAAAGTCGGGTCCATCGTCTGACAACTGCGGACGAAGCACCGCCGCCATTCCAGCTTTTCGAGGAGCGTTCATGCCAAAAAGCGCTCGAAGAGCTCGCGAAGATCCGGGGGAATCTCTCGCGAGGAAAAGGTGTTCATATCGACGCACACGGTGGTGATGGTGCAAGACACCGACAGCTTACCGTCGCGGTGACGATATCCGTCGTAGCGCATCTTCACCGATCGATTGGTCAGCTTCGACACCGACACTTCGATATCGAGCCGGTCACCGTAACGCAGCGGTGCTTTGTAATCGGTCTCGACGTGAACCGTCGGAAAGCCGATTCGTCGCTCGTCCAGAAGCTGCACGTAGCTGATTCCAGCGTCGTTGAAGAAGTCCTCGAACGCTTCGTGAAAGTAGATGAAAAAGTGCGGGTAATAGACGATGCCCGCGTGATCTACGTCGCCGAAGCGAACCTGAACGGAAGTGCGAAAGCCCATCGTTAGTGCTTGTGCTGCGGAGCGACGAACTCTTTGGGCAGCTCCGAGCCTTCCCCGAAGAAGAACTCGTCGCAGCGCTTGTGCAGAAAGTCGTACGCCTGCTGCGTCACCAGGTCGAGCCGGTACTCGTTGATCAGCATCTTCGAGTGCTCCAGCCACATCTGCCAGCCTTGCGCCGACACTTGGTTGTAGAGCCGATTTCCCAGCTCGTCGTCGAACGGAACGAAGTCGAGTCCCGGCAGTTCTTTACCCAGCTTGCGACAGTGAACGATGCGCGACATGTGTGTTCTCCTCGAAAACTTGAAGCGGTCCAGCGAGGACCGAGGTTGCGAACGAAAGAGCGGGCATCTTAGCGCGAACCGGCGGTTTGCAAAGACTCTGCGACGCGCTGACCGCTCGGAAAGCGCTTGGCGATAAGACCCGCGACGATCTGCGCCGATAGCATCACCATCGGAACGCCCGCGCCAGGATGCGTGCCACCACCGACGCAAAATAGGTTTGAAAGCCCCGGCAACACATTCGGAGGCCGCACAAACGCAGCCATCTTCGACGACGCAGCCAAGCCATAGATCGCGCCACGACTCGACGGAAACAGAGACGCAAAGGTCTGTGGAGTGACGGCATCTTCGGCGCGGACATGCTGCGAATAGTCGATTCCGTGTCGAGCCAGCTTGGCCTTCACACGCTGACGACAGCGCTCGATGAGCTCGTCGTTCCAAGGCAGCGCTTGCGTCGCGGATTCATTCGGACTTTCCCGACGCGGCAGTGCCGGTGAATTGGTCAGAAAAAACCAGCGCTGCGAGTCTTCGGCAAAGTCGGGATTGCACAGATACACCGTCGGGTCGGATGGCGGTCCCGACTGAAGCTCCGCAAACTCGTGTCGGTAGTCGTTGGTGAAAAAGACATTGTGATGACGCAGCGGCAGCTTCTGCGCATCCGTCGCGACGGCCAGATGCAGACACGCTGACAGCGACGGCTCTAGCGCGTCGTACCGCTTGCGCAGCTTGTCCGCACAGCGTGTTCCGTCGAGCATTCGCTCATAGAGCTGCTGTACATCACAGTTGGCGACGATCAGATCAGCGGACAGACGCTCACCGGACACCTCGACGGATTCCACACGACGACCCGCAGCGTCGAGCAGCAAGCGGTCAACGGACGCGCCATAGCGAATCTGTCCGCCAAGACGATGAACCAGCTCGGCCAGCGCTTCTGCGACGCGAAACATTCCGCCATCGACGGCATAGACGCCAAAGCCTTGCTCGACATGAGGAATCACCGCCAGCGTCCCCGGCGCAACAAACGGATCAGCCCCGGAATACGTCGCATATCGAGCAAACAACATACGCAGCCGCTCGTCGGAAAAGAAGCTTCCCAGCGCCTTCCACAGCGTTCGCCACGCGTCGATTCGCCACAGTCCCAACGCGTCGCGAAAGCGGTTTTGCAGCACCAGCCCGAGCGGATTGCGCGGGATCGGGCTCTTCATAAACGGACGCTCGACGGCTTGATAGATGCGCGCAGCATGCCAGCGAAAGCGACGGTACTGCTCGGCGGAACGGCTGCCACAGACGCGACGGATCTCTTCGGCGGACCGTTCCCAAGCCGCATCGCTCGGCCTTCGTCCGTCGGGAGGATCGTCGTTAAACAGATCCAGCTGCGAGCCATCCGCAAAGAAATGTCGGCACAGCGGATCCAGCGGCGTCAGTCGAATCAAGTCCGCACGACGGACACCGGCTGTCTCGCACAGCTCGTCGAGAACCCACGGCAGCGTCATCACGCTGGGACCGGCATCAAACGGCAGTCCTCCGACGAAGACCTGACGCATCTTGCCACCGGGATGCGGCGCACGCTCCAGCACCGTCACGTCGTGCCCTTGCGCAAGCAGTCGAATCGCGACGCTGAGCCCACCAATTCCAGCGCCAATCACCAGCACAGACGGACCGGAAGATCGTTTTGCAAGCGAAGTGGTCATGTCAGGCAGCTTGGATGCTGGCTACGTCGCCGCGCGGTTCAAAGAAAGTGATCCCCAAAAGCCATCTCGACGCTGCATCGTCGGATTGAAATAGACCGCATCGGACGGTTGTGGACCAAACTGCACATCGAAGCGCAACAGCAGCGTCGCCACAAACAGACGCATTTCCCACAATGCAAAGCGCTTGCCGATACACGGACGATGTCCGCCCCCGAAGCCAAGCAGCGAATACGGACGCGGCTTCTTCTGATAAAAGCGCTGCGGATCGAAGCGCAGCGGGTCGGAATACAGCTCGGGATCGCGGCCTGTGAAGTACGGGCTGTACGTAACGCAGTCGCCTTTGCGAATCGAATATCCCGAGACTTCGAGATCGCGCATCGCGCCTCGCAGCGCAAACGTCAGCGGCGGATACAAGCGCTCAGTTTCCGATAGCACCGCGTCGAGATAAGGCGTCTCTGGAAGCTGTCCACGCAGCACGCCTTCGACATCCAGCGACGAAAGCTCCTCGCGAAGCTGCATCATCACCACCGGGTTTTCCGACAGCGCAAGCAGCACCGACGTCAGCATGCTCGCGGTCGTATCGTAGCCCGCAAACAAAAACGCCAGCATCTCCGACACCAGCGTCTCATTGCCAAGCCGCTCTCCGTCTTCGCCTTCCGCCGACAGAAGCTGCGCCAAAAACGTCGGACTGTCCGCCTGCCCACTGCGATAGAGGCTGATTCGTCCGTCGATGTACTTCGCAAGCTGCTTGCGCGCGCGACTCGCTCGATAAAACGGCAGACCGGGAATCCGCAGATGAACCAGCGAAAACAGCCCGAGCCCAATCTGTTCAAACTGATGAAGCAGCGTCGGTAACACCTCGGGCTCTGCGCCAAACAAAAGCTGCGCGACGACATGAAACGTGACTTGCTTCACCGTCTGCGCCAGATCCACCGGCTGACCGAGCGGCAGCGCATCCAGATAGCGCGCCACAATCTGCGCCATCGCGGGCAGATACTGACCGTCGAGCTTCGTCGAAAACGCCGGAATCAGCAGCCGATGCCGTCGCCGATGCGCACCTTCGCGTCCAAGCTCTGGCTGATCGTCGGACAGAAACAAGATGTCGCGTCCGAACAAGGGCTCCATCGAAAAGCTGTAGCCCTCGTACCAGGAAAAATCGTCTTTGTACGCGGGCCCGAGCACGCGCTCGTTGTGCTCGACGCCGAGCAGCCACACCATGTCGCGCAGTCCGTGCCGCGTCAGCGTCCGCGACCGCCACATCCGACCGTAGCGAGCGGTCAGCTCCATGATCGGTCCGCGCGGGTCGGACAAGATCTTGGGAGCGAGCAGCATGTTCTGAAACTCGGTTGGGCCCGGCGCAAGCGGCATGGCGGGCACGATAGCACCGCTCGCAAACGGTCGCGGTTTTTGCCAGGTGACGCGATGCCTCCTACGATTCGACGTTCAAGCCTTGGCTTCGAAACTTGACCGTAGGGTACGCGAGGGTAACCTCATGTCCTACATGTCGGATGGACAGCACCATGCATAGCGCGCCACTTGATTCCAGCGAGTTTGACGGCGAATCGGGTCCACTGCCTTCGCGACCTCTGCGAGGGGCGGTGCGTCGACCGATGGTGACCGGAATGGAAAGCGACGCTGAATCGTCGTCATCGGTGGCATTTACGGAACCACCGTCGGAGCTGTTGGACTCTCGGCAGCGTCGTGAAGTGCCCATTCCCAAGCCACGCCCTCGGCCCGCGCGACTTCCCAGCGCCGCCAGTGCCGCACCTGCGCCCAAGCTGATCGAGCGCCCGGTCCGACGAGAGCCTGCGGCTGTAGAGCCAGCTTCCCCTCTGTCAGTCAGCGAAGCGTTTTCCGTCGAAGAATCGCTGCCAGCGCCGATCCGAGGACCGATTGTCCTGCCCAAAAAGGAACCGGCGTCTGTGCCTGTGCGCGAATCAGCAGCGCCCGTGCGTTCGAGTGCAGTCCGCGAGCCAGCCGATCGTGCGCCTCGTCGAGCGGCAGCCCGAGCCCAGCCAGCCAGCGCCGCGCCCACCGCGCTGACATCCAGGCGACGAGAAGCGATTGGCATTGCCCTGCTTTCGCTGGCGCTGTTTGTATCTTTGGCCACGCTTTCACTGGTATTTGGCGACGGAAACCTGATGGGTCCCGTTGGCAATGCGGTCGCGGCAACGGTGTATGCGCTGCTCGGCATTGGCACAAGTGGTCCGTCGCTGCTGCTGTTTGTGCTGTCGATTCGGCTGCTGCGTGCGCAGTCGCTCAAGATCGCGCCGAAGCTGCTCGGCGGAGGTCTTGCCGTGTGGCTTGTGTCGATGATGCTGGCGCACCTGCTCGCGGGACGCTTTCGCATCGCGGGAATGCCGCCGGGAGGCTCTCTCGGTGAATACGCGGCAGAAGCGCTGCTGGCCATGCTGGGAACGGCTGGAACGGTGCTGCTCCTGCTAATGGGTCTTTTGCTGTCGCTGACGATGCTGACGCCGCTGACGATGCGCGAGCTAGGCAGCAAGTTCCTGTCGCTGACGGTTCCGCTGATGCATCGCATCCGTGACACGCTGCGTGCGCTTGTGCCCAAAAAGCCCGTGGATCTGGGTCCGCCGATTGCGATGCCAGGCTCGGGAAAGCCAAGCTCGGGTGTGCCGCGTCTGGTACGTGATTATGGCGACGATCGAGATGCCAAAGATCCGACGACGCTGCCGCAAAAGTCCGCGCAGGCCGATGCAGCCAAGGATGCGGGGGCCAGCGAAGCGGCTCCGGTGATCATTGCGCGACGGCCAGCGGCCAAGCCAGGTGACGAGCCAGCGCCGAAAAATGGCCTGCACAATGAGCCGACACAGCTTCTGCGACAGGATCCGACCCAGCCGTCGAATGCAGGCTCGGTTGTGACGGTTGCAGCGCAGACGGCTCCGCGTGTGGATGCGACGGAAAAGATGGACGGACCGCCTGCGCACATGCCGCTGCCCGACGATGAAGTGGCACTCAGCGACGCAGCAATCAGTGATTCACCGAGCATCATCGAGACAGCAGTGGCGGAAGATTCCAGCCAAGCACCGGCTTCGGTGGTTCCTCGTCGCAGTGAGCGTCGTCCCGGCGAGCAAGCGAACTACATCAAGCTGCGTCCGTATGAGCCGCCGCCGATTGATCTGTTCGACTTCGCCGAGCATCCGCAGCATGAGCTGGATCGCAAAGCGATGCTCGATCTGGCGCAGCGACTGGAAGGAACGCTCGGTGACTATCTGGTGAAAGGTCGGGTGACGGCGATTCATCCCGGTCCGGTCGTCACGATGTATGAGTTCGTTCCGGCGCCGGGCATCAAGCTGGCGCGGATCACGTCGCTGTCGAGCGATCTCGCGATGGCACTGGAAGCGCTGCGGGTGCGCATCGTCGCGCCGATTCCAGGCAAGGCTGCCGTCGGTATTGAAGTTCCGAACCGCACGCGAGAGACGGTCTATCTCAAGGAAGTGCTGGCCGACGACTCGTTCCGCACCGCGAAGAGCAAGCTGACGATGGCGATCGGCAAAGACATCGCGGGACTTCCGGTGTCGGTGGATCTGGCGAAGATGCCGCACCTTCTTGTCGCGGGAACGACCGGATCGGGCAAGAGCGTCAGCGTCAACACGATGGTCTGCTCGCTGCTCATGAACGCTTCGCCCGACGAGGTGAAGATCATCATGATCGACCCGAAGATGCTGGAGCTTTCGATTTACGAAGGCATTCCGCACCTGCTGCTGCCTGTTGTGACGGATCCGAAAAAAGCGGCGCTGGCGCTGCGCTGGGCCGTCGAGGAAATGGATCGTCGCTACGATCTCATCAGCAAAGCGGGCGTGCGCGACATCGGTGGCTTTAACAAGAAGGTCGAAAAGTCGCTGGAGCTGATGTCTCCGGCGGAACAGCTGTCGCTCGGCGTCGATGTGGATGACATCAGTCGTCCCAATCCCGGCGAGCCCATGCAGAAGCTGCCGTACATCGTGGTGCTGATCGACGAGTTTGCCGACCTGATGATGGTGGCGGGCAAGGAAGTGGAGATCTGCGTCGCGCGCATTGCTCAAAAAGCGCGAGCGGCAGGCATTCACTTGATCTTGGCAACGCAGCGACCGTCGGTGGATGTCATCACCGGACTTATCAAAGCGAACTTTCCGTCGCGGATCGCGTTCCAAGTGGCCAGTCGCGTCGACTCACGGACGATTCTGGATGCACAGGGAGCGGAAAACCTGCTCGGCATGGGCGACATGCTGTTCACGGATCGCGGACAGGCGCTGCGACGCATTCACGGCGCGCTCATCACCGATGGAGAAGTCCATCGCGTGGTCGAGCACCTCAAGCAGCTTGGCAAGCCGATCTACGACATGGACATCTTGAAGCCGCGCGGGGATGACGAAGAAGAAGGCGGCGAAGACGAAGTGGTCGACGAGTTATACGATCAAGCGATTCGCATCGTGTCGGAAGGTCGTCAGATCTCGATCTCGATGCTGCAGCGCAAGATGCGGATTGGCTACAACCGCTCCGCTCGGATGATCGAAAAGATGGAACGCGACGGAATTGTCGGTCCCGCCGACGGAGCCAAGGGCGTTCGCGAAGTCCTGGTTCACGAACACTAACCGCACCTGACCGCCCTGCCCCGCCGACAGCCGCTACTCTGCGACGTACATTCGATCGATCACCACACCGCCGCGCGCCATCGAAAGCTGAAGAGACTGGCTCTGCTGTTCGCCCAGGCGATGCAGCTGCGAGGCCAGGTTGCTCGGCGTCACCGGCGATCCATCGGCTCCAAGCAGCAGGTCGCCAGGCTGAAGTCCAAGCCGCGCAGCCACGCTGTTTTTCGCCACGACGCCCACTTTGCACGGGCTCTGACCTGCGAACGAAACGGTCTCACAGCTGGTGCCGATTCCGTAGCGAGCTTCGATTCGTGCGAGGCTGCGCGCGTGGGTGTGGAAGACATGCTCGCTCGACTCGACGGCGGCGCGATCGAACTCGTGCTCGATGACGCGGACGCTGATGTCTTCGCCGGAACGAACCATGCGGCGCTCACGGGTGGTGGTGTCCAGTAGTTCGATGCCCGCGTCGCTGACCGAGACAAGCTGAAGGCTGCGACCGATGGTTTCACCGACACGGATGTTGCTGGTGTCCCAGCTCGATGTATCGGCCAGCGTCGCAAACGCCGTCGCGCCTTCACCTTGCGTTCCAAACAGACGAAACGTCGTCGGGTGCGCGACATATTCGGAAGCAGGAGCGCCTTCTTCGGGCACCGCCAGCGCGGCCACTTCTTGCTTTGTTACCGTCGGTGAAGCGCTGTCAGCACCAGTACACGAAGCGACCCACGGCAGGGCCACAAGAGCAAGTGAAACAAGCTGCGTCTTCATGGTGGGTCTCCTTTACTTGAGGCACGAAGGAACATTGGACAGCGAGCCGTACTCAGCGGCTTCCCACGCAGCACACGCGATCTTGCGCTGACCGGTGTCTTTGTGCGGATGGAAGCAGTCGAAGCCGTCGATGTCGTCCTTGCCAAAGCGATACGTTCCGACGGACGAGTTGCTCATGTCTTTGCCTCGCCAGTCGGTGATGACGGTGATCTTGCCGGCGTGACGGCTGGCCGCAGACTCGACTTCGGCGCGCAGACCGTCGTTGTACTGATCGATGCGATCTCCGATGCTTTGACGACGAGTGGCGTTGGTTTCGCCCGTGACGACGCGACACACCGACGCGACCGACCACACCAAATTGCAGGTGATGACGTTTTTGGCATTGCCCGCGTTAAACAGGTAATCGACGCGCGGCATCGACAGCACCTGAACCTGTGCGCCCGTCGGAAGACAGCCCGCCAGCGTATCCAGCGTCGTCTTGAGCGCATTGCGATACGTCGTCACCGAATACAGGTTCGAGGTCGCATCCGACGACGATCCTTTGTCGCGAGAGCAGACATCGTTGCCACCCAGTTCAATCACCACGCGATCGGGCTTCACCGCCATCGCACAGATGCGCGCCGCTTGGCCGGGACCGTTGTTGCGACCACCGACCATCTCCGCGCCGCTCACCGACACGAACTCTTTGGTCATCGCCGCGTTTTTGGCCTTGTAGCGCAGAAACAGCGAGTTCACCCCCGCATCCGTTCCTTGACCAAAGCCAAACTCGGGATGCTCGCCCGGCAGGTTGTTGGCGCCCCAGCCTTGCGAGATGCTGTCGCCAATGCCCGACAGCTTGCTCGGATCCGCCGCGAGTGCCAGCGCAGGCATCATCATTGCGGACAGCACGCCCAGATAGATCGAACGCTTCATCGTGAACCTCCTTGCCCAACCCAAACGTGGGCTGAGAACGAAAAAGGACAGTCCCATCCGCAACTGACATACCAGCCCGCACAAGCGGAGTTCAGCGACGGAAACGATTCGAAAACGACCGGACCGATTGCGCGCACGATGGGAAGTCAAGACCCCGGCTGCTGATGGCTTGAGCCCGCAAAAATACCTCTTGGGACGAGCGAATTTTTGCCCGACTATCCCGACCATGAACGTGCTCGTCACTGGGGGCTGCGGCTTCATCGGCGCGAACTTCGTCCATCAGCAGCGGCGGCTTTATCCGACCGATCGGCTGGTGATTCTCGACGCGCTGACGTACTGCGGAAACCTCGCCAACCTGGAAGGGCTGACCCAAGATCCGGGGCTGTCGTTTGTTCGTGGAGACATCTGTGACGCGGAGCTGGTCGCGCAGCTGTTTCGAGACGAGCACTTCGATGCAGTCGTTCACTTTGCGGCGGAAAGTCACGTCGATCGCTCGATCTTGGGACCGATGCCGTTTGTGCGAACCAATGTCATCGGAACCACGACGCTGCTCGAGGCGGCGCGCAAAGCCCAGACGGCGAAGTTTATTCATGTCTCCACCGACGAGGTATACGGAACGCTGAGCCCGACCGATCCGGCCTTTACCGAACAGACGCCACTGTCCCCGCGATCTCCGTATGCAGCGAGCAAAGCAGCGTCGGATCATCTCGCGCTCGCGTATGCGCACACCTACGGAATGCCGGTGGTGGTGACGCGCTGCTCGAACAACTACGGGCCGTATCAGTTTCCCGAAAAGCTGCTGCCGCTGATGATCTTGTCGGCGATGGAAGACAAGCCGCTGCCGGTCTACGGCGACGGAATGCAGGTGCGTGACTGGATCTATGTCGACGATCACTGCGCTGGAATTGATGCGGCCCTGCGACGAGGCACGCCCGGTGAGGTCTACAACTTCGGCGGTCACGCCGAGCGTCCGAACCTCGAGATGGTCTATTCCGTCCTCGATCTGGTGCAAAAGCCACGCTCGCTGATTCGCTTCGTCGCGGATCGTCCTGGTCATGATCGTCGCTATGCCGTCGATTGTGAAAAAGCCGAGCGCGAGCTGGGCTGGCGCGCACGCTGGACGCTGTCCGACGGACTTCGCGAGACGGTTCGCTGGTATCGCGAGCATCCCGCGTGGTGTGAGAGCGTCCGCTCGGGCGAATACCGAACCTTCTACGAGCGCAACTACACCATGCGACCCGACAGCCTGAAAGAGGTTGCGCAATGCGGGTAGCGGTGCTCGGTCCGCAAGGCAGCCTCGGGATTCACCTGTGCGAAGAGCTGCGCCTGCGCGGTCACGATGTCGATCCGATCGATCGCTCGGTCTGTGATCTGTCGTCGCCCGACCGAGAGAGCCTGTATCGCCTGCGCGATCGTCTGTCGGGAACCGACTGTCAGCTCGTCGTCAACACGGCGGCGTTTACCGATGTCGACGGAGCCGAACAAAAGACCGACGAAGCGTTCTTGGTAAATGCGCTCGGGGCAGAGCTGGTCGCGCGCGCTGCCGATGAAGCAGGTGCGGCGATCTGTCATCTGTCGACGGACTTTGTGTTTGATGGCGCGCAAGCGCGACCGTATGACGAGTTTGATGCGCCAAACCCACTATCGGCCTATGCCCGAAGCAAGCTCGCCGGGGAAAAGCTGGTCGCGAGCGCATCGTCTCGGAGCTTCATCGTTCGCGTCGGTGGACTCTACGGACGACGCGGTCGCAACTTTGTATCGTCGCTTTTGTCTCGGCTGCGCGCCGGTCAGAGCCTCAAGCTCGATCAAGACAGGCTGACCGCACCGACGTGGAATCGCTTGCTCGCTCGGCAGATCATCACGCTGTGTGAGCGCGGCGAGCACGGGCTGTATCACGCCACGAGCCAAGGCGAGACGACGTGGTATGACTTTGCGCAAGCGCTGTGCGACGAAGCAGCAGCCCTTGGTCGAGAGCTGCCCCGACGCTTTGTTGGTGTCTCGACAAGTGAGCTGGCTTCTCCGGCGCAGCGTCCGCGCTCGTCGCTGCTCGACTGTCGAATGCTGCGGCTGCGCGGGCTGTATCAGCTTCCACCCTGGCGCGAAGCCCTGCGCGCGTACTTAACCGAACTACTCATTAGCGGAGAGCTGTAGTTGCTGCGCAATCAGCGACGAAAGCCGACACAGAAAGGCTTACCATGAAGGGGATCATTTTGGCCGGCGGCTCGGGCACGCGCCTGCTTCCGCTCACCAAGATCACCAACAAACACCTGCTGCCCGTGGGACGAGAGCCGATGATCGTGCATCCGGTTCGCAAGCTCACTCGCGCAGGCATTCGCGACATCTTGGTGGTCACTGGCTGCGAACACATGGGCGATGTCGTCGGACTGCTCGGATCGGGACGCGACTTCGACTGCGAGTTCACCTATCGCGTTCAAGATCGCGCGGGCGGCATTGCCCAAGCGCTGGCGCTCGGAAAAGACTTCGCACGCGGCGACAAGATGGTGGTGCTGCTCGGCGACAACATCTTCCAAGACGAGCTGGGCATGCACTGTGAGCGCTTCGCCCGTCAGGGACGCGGCGCACGCATCTTGCTCAAGCAAGTGCCCGATCCGCAGCGCTACGGCGTCGCTGAAATCCAAGGCGACAGCATCATCGGCATCGAAGAAAAGCCGCAGCAGCCGCGCAGCCCGTACGCCGTCACCGGCATTTACATGTACGACGATCGCGTCTTTGACATCGTGTCGCAGCTTCGACCGTCCGTACGCGGAGAGCTGGAAATCACCGACGTGAACAACGCCTACATTCGTCGCGGCGAGCTGGGCTTTGACATCCTGGAAGGATACTGGACCGACGCGGGCACCCACGACTCGCTGCGGCTGGCCAACGAGCTGGTGCTGGGTCTGCCGCTCTCGGGTCCGTATCAAGACAGCGCGCAGCTTCACTAACGAAGTCCTGCGCTCCACGTCTCGCCGCGCTTACGAGCGCTTGCTTGAACCCGTCGAATCACCGACGGATCGACCGAGCAGCGCTGCCGCAAACTCACCAACGCCCATCGTCGAAACCACCGACCAGACATCGGGATGCGGAGTCAGCCCATCCAAAAACTCCGCCACCGTGATGTGGTTTGAGGGACGCAGCTTGCTCAGCATCGCAATCGCTGCCTCGCGATACAGATCATCCGCTCGCGACTGAAGCTCTTGCTCAAACAGCGCGTTTACATCGAGCCCGCTCTCTTCCGATTTCTTTCCAGCCATGGTCCTGTTCCTTTGTGTTGCTGACAGCCTCGGTCAGCGACAGTTGGATGCGTAGTGTTCCCGCCGCGCACCAAGAAGCAACTTTTTCCCGTTTCTCCACGTCGCGCAGAAAAACGGTCGCATGCGGTGACAGAAGCGCAGCCCTGCGGTGTTTCAGTCGCTGAAACCAACGAGGCGTCGCCCAGCCTCAGCAAGGAGTCCCCATGAACCGCGTACGCGCTACGGTGTCTCGCTTCGTCGTTGCTTCGCTGCTTGCGTCAATTGCGCTGTCGTTTGGAACCGGCTGCATCGTCCGCACGCCCGGTTTTCGAGGCCATCACCATCATCACCACCACCGCTTCTAACGCGTGGGCAAAACGCACGAGGCCGAGTAGTCTCGCAGCCCATGGCGCTCACCGCGACCGTCTATCACCTTCCCGTTTCACTCTCGGATGTCGATCGCAGCGTCTATGAAAGCCTCGATCTTCGTCTCGCGCGGCATCCGTCTGAGACGATGCGCTATCTGCTGACGCGGCTTGTCGCCTACTGTCTGTCGTATGAAGACGGCATTTCCTTTAGCAAAGGAGGACTGTCTTCCACCGACGAGCCACCGATTTCCATTCGCGATGCCACTGGGCTGCTCGTTGCGTGGATCGATGTCGGGCTTCCGTCTGCGGATCGACTGCACAAAGCAGCCAAAGCCGCCCAGCGCGTCAGCCTGTTTACGACCGTCGAAGAAGGCCAGCTTCAGCGTCAGGCTCGCGAGCGTCCGATTCACAAGATCGAACAGATCGAAGTCTTTCGGATCGCACCGAGCTTCTTCGACGAGCTTGAGCAAAAAGTCAGTCGTCACACCAAGCTCGATGTCTTGCGCAGCGACGGAACCCTGTATGTGACGGTGGACGGTGCGACGCTGGAAGCGCCCATTGAAAAGCTGTCGCTGCAAGCGAATCCGTAACGTCGGAAGTCGCTTGCCTGCTCGACGAGTCGCCGCTTAGAACGCAGCCAGGTGCGGTGCGCGCGGATACGGAATCGCGTCGCGGATGTTGCCAAGGCCGGTGATGTAGACGATGAGCCGCTCAAAGCCCAGGCCAAAGCCCGCGTGTGGAACCGTTCCGTAGCGACGGAAGTCGAGATACCACTGATACGAGCTGAGATCGAGCTTGTGGTGTCGCATCCGATCTTCCAGCACCGACAGGCGCTCTTCACGCTGCGAGCCACCGATGATCTCGCCGATGCCAGGCGCGAGCACGTCCATCGCGGCGACCGTCTTTCCGTCGTCGTTCATCCGCATGTAGAACGCTTTGATCTCTGCCGGATAGTTCATCACGATGACCGGACGACCTACCTTTTCTTCCGTCAGATAGCGCTCGTGTTCCGTCTGAAGATCGCTGCCCCACGCAATCGGATACTCGAACTTCTTGCCGCTCGACTGAAGCAGCTTGATCGCTTCGCCGTAGTCGATGCGCTCAAACGGCTGATTGACCAGCGCTTCCAGTCGCGACAGCGCCGTCTTTTCGATCCGCTCGGCACAAAACTTCATGTCGTCCGAGCGCTCGCTCAGCACCGCACGGAACACGTACTTCAGAAACGCTTCGGCCAGATCCGCGTCGTCGGCCAGGTTGGCAAACGCAATCTCCGGCTCGATCATCCAAAACTCAGCCAAGTGCCGCGTCGTGTTCGAGTTTTCCGCCCGAAACGTCGGTCCGAACGTGTAGACCTTCGACAGAGCCAGGCAGTACGCCTCGACGTT
>CALMML010000032.1 GCA_937868485.1 uncultured Myxococcales bacterium
TTTGCGGACGACCACTTTGCGGACGACCACTTTGCGGACGACCACTTTGCGGACGACCACTTTGCGGACGCGCTGGCTGGGTCGAAACAGACTGGGCAGAAGACTGCGGCAGGGAGGGCTTCATGAAGACGACCCTACTTCGGTGTGACAAGGAAGTCAAAAATCTTACGTTGTCCTACATGGTCGCACTCTGTACTCCATGTCTGACATTGACCGGGCTGCCTTAGGTTTGATCGGTCGGGGCAGGCTCATTCCACAGCCGTCGGGTCAAGAACCCAAGCAGCAGCGCCAGCGTCGAAAACAGAATCGCCAGCGTCAAAAAAACCGTCCGCGCGCCATAGCTGTCGACCAGCAGACCGACGCAGACCGCCGATCCGCTGTACATCACCGCCAAGATCGCTTGATCGAAGGAAAACAGCCGACCGCGCAGCACGTCCGGTATCGCTTTTTGCAGCGCAAAGGTCGTCGCTTGCCACATCGCTCCGCCGCCCATGTGGCCAATCACCACCGGAATCATGCCAAGCTCCAGGCTCGGGCTCCTCGACAGCACGACGTAGCCCAGCGCGTAGATCAGCATGCAGGGCGCGATCAGCTGCGAGCGCCGCACCGGGCTTGAGACGAGCCCAAACAGCACAAACGGACCGATGAGCGCGCCGAGTCCCCGCGCGACAAACATCATCGAAATTCCCTCGGAGCCGCGCAGAAACACCTTTTCGGCGAACACCGACAGAAGCGTCGTCAGTCCCATCATCAGCCCGAGCAGCCCTTTGCCACACAACAGCGCCAGCACTTGCGGCTGCTTGCGCATGAACTGAAACGCTTCATCCAGCGACGAAAGAAGCGGCTCCGGCGACTCGCTGTGGGGCGCTTGTTCGGAAAACGGGGTCTTGATGCCAATGAGCAGCAGCGCCGACAAAAGGAAGCTGAGCGCGTTGACGACAAACGCGGTGTTTCGTCCAAAGTGCGTCGCAACCAAGCCGCCCAGCGCCGATCCGACCATCAGCATCGTGCCCCACGCCGATCCGAGCAGCGCGTTGGCTCGTCCGAGATCTTCAGGTGCAACCAAGTTCGGCGCCGCAGCCTCCGACGCGGGATCAAAGAAGCCCGACCCCGCCGACAGCCCGGCCACCGACAGATAGGCGAGCGGAAGCAGCGACGGACTCACCACCAAGATCGGCAGCAGCGCCAGTCCCGCTCGCAGCAGATCGACGATCACCATCAGCCGACGCCGATCGGTGCGATCAATCAGCGTGCCCGCCCACGGCGTCACCAGCAGCGCTGGCAGTCCCAGACAGACGCTAATCAGCGAGGTCAGCGTCGCACTCCCCGTCTGAGACAACACCAAATCGTACAGCGCGACCATCATGAACCAGTCGCCGGCCAGGCTAATCAGCGTCGCCAGATACACACGTCGAAAGTCGCCATTGCGAACCAGCAGGCCCCAGTAACTTCCGCCCACCGGAGGCCGAGGCAAGCGTCTGCCGATCTGCTCGCTCCCCGTTTGTCCATCCATGCTGTCCATCGATCCCATCTCAGCTCAGCCGATCCGCGCTGGAATCGGCGCCCCGAAGCCGTGTGCCCCGCGATTGTGCGCAGCTACCTCAAAAGCCAGAGCTTTTTCGCGCTCTTTCAGTGTGCGCTGGTGGTTGAAAAAGCAGTGTCCTTGACGGTACCCTAAAATCATGCGCAGAAGGCATGGCGTATACCGACTTGCTACCATCAGTGCTCTCGGCTTACTGCTGTCATCGTCCGTGTTTCCGCTTCCAAGCGATTCAGCAACGGCACGAGCCGCGCCAAGCCCGGTATCCGTACCGCCACTTGGCCGTCCCGCCGTAGCGCCGCAGCCCAAGCTGTCGCTGTCCGATCAGCCGTCGCAGGTGCGCCATGTGGTGATCATCAGTGAAGACGGGATGCGTCCCGATCTGATCTACGGACAGCAGAACATGGTCTGGCACGAGCAGCTCTATCGCAACGGATCGTTTTCGTGGAAAGCCCGAACGATTCGCACCGCATCGACGCTGCCATCGCACGCATCAATGCTGTCGGGCGTCGATGTCGATCAGCACGGGCTCACCTGGAATACCTGGCTCAAGACGCGCGGCTTCATTCGTGTTCCGACGATCTTTCAAGCGGCGGAAGAAAACGGTCTGAAGACCGCCGCGTTTGTCGGCAAGCCCAAGCTTCGTCACATCATGCCGGAAGGCACCGTCGGTACGTTTGCGCGTCCAGGCTACTACTGCAAGAAGGTCAGCGACGAAGCAGCCCGCTACATTGAGCGCGAAAAGCCCGAGCTGCTGTTCGTTCACTTTTCCGATCCCGACGAAGCGGGACACTCGGACGGCTGGATGACCGCGAGCTATCGCAAAGCCGCGCTGGCGTCGGATGCGTGCCTGGGAACGATCTATCGAGCCCTTCAGCAAGCGCACATGATCGACGAGACGCTGGTGATTGTCTCAGCCGATCATGGCGGACACGCACGAGGCCACACGGGCGCGATTCCAAGCGATCGCGAGATTCCTTGGATCGCATCCGGTCCCGGCGTCCGTCGCGGCTATCACATTCGCTCGGCAGTCTCGACGATGGACACCGCCGCCACCGCACTCGCAGCGCTGGGACTTGCACCGCTGACCCGCATCTCGGGTCGTCCCGTATCGGAAATCTTCCAGCCCGCCACCCGCACCGGCCTGTGACGCAGCGCGTTGAGATTGCGCCCGCTCGTTTTTGTAGCTTTTCCTACCTACCTTTCCGTCGCTGAGTTGTCACATTCGGCTGGCCCCACACTTGCATTTTCTTCTGCGTGACATCGCCTCGCGGATCGCCAAAGATGCGGTCCTCACGAACTCACAATCGGCGCAGGCAGCGGAACACGGAGCCCGATATGCAACCAGAGCCGCACGGACTGACAGCGCAAACCGGAGTACGCAGTAACCGCATAACTGACTTCGCAGTGCGTAATGATGTACGCGCTTTGTCGCTTGGATACCGCTCCGGCACCCTGCAAAAATATTCAGGGATCTTCATCAGTGCGGTCGCTTGGGTGGTGTTTCTGATGGGCATGGCGCACTTTCTCCTTGCCGCAATGCAGCAACAGGCCGAAGAGCTAGGCGCAGGCATCGACTCGACGGAAAGAGGCATCAGCTACTGCCTGTCTGCGATCATCTTGCTGGCCGTGGCCGTGCCGCAGTGGGTCATGGGCGAGCGACGACTGCACCGACTGCTCGCGACCTAGACGACACGTCGCAGCCGCAGCCCAACCGACCTACACGCGCTGACGTGCTTCGTCGAGCGTTCCGACCATGTAGAACGCGCTCTCGGGCCACGCATCGCAGTCTCCGGCCAGAATCGCCGCACAGCCAGCCAGCGTATCCGCCAGCTTCACCGTTCGTCCGCTCCGTCCCGTAAACGCTTCCGTCACCAAAAAAGGCTGGGTCAAAAAGCGCTGCAGCCGACGCGCACGCGCCACCGTCCGACGATCATCTTGCGACAGCTCTTCCAGCCCGAGCATCGCGATGATGTCTTGCAGTTCTCGATACTGCGCCAGCGTCTTTCGCACCTGTTCCGCGATCGAGTGATGATGCGCACCGACGATACGCGGATCGAGCAAGTTCGACGACGACGCCAGCGGGTCCACCGCCGGATAGATGCCTTCTGAAGCGAGCTTTCTCGACAGAACCAGGCTCGCATCAAGGTGTGAAAACAGCTGCGCCACCGCCGGATCGGTCAGATCGTCAGCGGGAACATAAACCGCTTGAATCGACGTCACCGCCGCACCTTCGACGGATGTGATGCGCTCCTCAAACTCTGCGACTTCGGTGGCCATCGTCGGTTGATAGCCCACGCGCGACGGCAAGCGCCCAAGCAGGCCCGACACCTCACCACCGGCTTGAATGAAGCGAAACACGTTGTCGATGAGCAGCAGGACATCGCGCTTTCGCTCGTCGCGAAAGAACTCCGAGATCGTCAGCGCCGTCAGACCCACGCGCCAGCGCGCACCGGGCGGCTCGTTCATCTGTCCGAACACCAGCGTCGTGTTCTTCAGTACACCCGACTGCTGCATGTCCAGCCACAGCTCGTTGCCCTCGCGAGAGCGCTCGCCAATCCCCGCAAACACCGACACACCGCCGTGCGTCTGAACCGTTGCACGAATCAGCTCCATCAGCAGCACGGTCTTGCCGACGCCAGCCCCACCAAACAGCCCGGCTTTGCCACCACGCGGCAGCGGAAGCAGCAGATCAATGACCTTGATTCCCGTCGAAAAGACCTCTGGCGCGTGACCTTGCGTCGCAAGCGGTGGCGCAGATCGAAAGATCGGTCGTCGCGGCGTATCGGACGGAGGCGGCGGCAGGTTGTCAATCGGCTGCCCGAGCACGTTACACAGCCGACCAAGCATCTGCTCACCAACGGGAACATGAATGCACTGACCGCTGCGATCGACAACTTGGCCGCGACGCAGACCTTCGGTGTAATCGAGCGCCACCGTCCGCACCAGCCCTGGCGCGACATGCTGCTGCACTTCGAGGACGATCCGTCGCGAGCCATGCGCAGCCTGCAGCGCTTCGCCAATCGCGGGAAGCTGTCCGTCGGAAAAGTGAACATCGACGACGGAACCACGAACACGAACAATGGAACCTGGACTGCTCATGGTTTCGCCTCGGGAAGTAGCAAGCTCGCCGTCGCCACTTCCAAGATCTCGCTGGTGATCGAGTCCTGACGCTCGGCGCGCTCTTGCTTTTCCAGCTCACCGAGCAGCTCTTGCAGGTTGCGATGCGACGCATCCATCGCCGCAAAGCGCGCCGACTGCTCACACGCGAACGCCGAGCCAATCATCCACGTCACCTGCGCAAAGACGTACTCTTGCAGAAGATGTGCCGTCAGTTCTTCGACGGGTAGCGTGTGAAACGGTGCCTCGCCGTGGAGCTGCGACGGAGCAACCTGCGGCGGAAACAGACGCTGACGAAACGGCTCGTAGCCCGACAGCCCGAGCGGACGCGCAAACACGACCTCGATTTCCGAGACTGCATCCGTCGAGACTGCCGAAAACAGCGACTCCACCAAGCGACTTGCCGTCTGAGCCACCGCCACCAGCGTCGTCGGCATCGCATCCGATTCGATCACCGTCAGTCCGCGCTCTTCACAGCGACGAAGCCCACGTCGCCCAAGCACATGCAAGTCCACCGAACCTTCCGCCACTGCGTCGAGCGCCTTGGTCAGCAGCACGTCATTGAGCGAGCCAACAAAGCCATGTTCCGACAGACAGAGCACCAGCCTGCGTCGTCCCGTTTTCGCCTGCACACTGGGCTGCGTCGAGCGAGGCAGCAGCGCCAAGCCCTGCTGAAGCGCCGCCAGCGTCGCTTCGGCATACCGTCGCAGCCCGACGAAGTTTTCCTGCGCTTGTCGCTGCCGAGCCGCTGCCAGCGAGCGCATCGCCTGCGTCAGATCGCGAAGCTGCTGCACCGTCCGCATGTGCGCCGCAAGATCAGCTCCGAGCATCACCGCCCTCGCCTGCCGGATAGCGACGAACCAGCGCGGCCAGCGCGCCAAGAAGCTGCTTCTTTTCTTCATCGCTCAGCGTCGAACCTTGCTCGATTCGCAGCGCCAGCGCCGACAGCTCTCCCGATAGAAGCGCGCGCAGCTCTTCTCGACACCACGACACCGCAGCGACGGGCAGAGCGTCGAGAAGTCCCGCGTCCAGCGCATGCAGCAGCGCAACCTGATGCGCCGTCGACAGCGGCTGAAACTGAGGCTGAAGCAGCGCCGCCCGAACACGTCGCCCTCGATCAATCAGCTTCTGGGTTCGATCGTCGATCGCACCGCCGAAGCGCGTGAAGACTTCCAGCTCCAAAAACTGCGCGTATCCGAGTCGCAGGCTCTCTGACACCTTGCGCAGCACCGGAAGCTGAGTCTTTCCACCGACGCGAGACACGCTCTTTCCGACATCGATCGCGGGCTTTTGGCCTTCGTTGAACAGGCGCGGCTCCAAAAAGATCTGTCCGTCGGTAATCGAGATCAGGTTCGTCGGAATGTACGAAGACAGGTTGCCAGCCAGCGTCTCGGCAATCGGCAGCGTCGTCAGCGAACCACCGCCTCGCTGCGTGCTCAGCTTCGCCGCTCGCTCAAGCAGTCGCGAGTGCAGATAAAACACGTCGCCGGGATACGCTTCTCGTCCCGGTGGCTGACGCAGCAGCAGCGCAACCTGACGGTGAATCTGCGCGTGCTTGGTCAAGTCATCGAGGATGAGCAGCACATGCTGACCGCGCTCACAGTAAAACTCCGCCATCGAGCACGCAGCATACGGAGCCAGCCACTGCAATCCAGCCGCCGCGTCGGACGTGGCGACGACACAGAGCGTTCGATCCTTGGGTCCGCGACTACGAATCGCATCGACAGCTTGTGCCACCGACGAAGAGCGCTGACCGATTGCCGCATAGACACAGATCACGTCGCTGTGCGCTTGGCTGATGATCGCATCGACGGCAATTGCGGTCTTTCCCGTGAATCGATCGCCGATGATCAGCTCACGCTGGCCTCGTCCAAGCGGTAGCATCGCGTCGATCGCCGTCACGCCGGTGTGAAGCGGCTCCGTCACGGGCTGTCGCTCGGTAATGCCCGGCGCAGCTCTCTCGATCGGCAGACGAAGCTCGGTCTTTGGCGCAGGCTCTCCGTCGAGCGGCTGTCCCAGTGGATCAAGGACGCGTCCAAGCAGCGCGTCTCCGACGGGAACTTCCATGACTTGACCACTGCCACGCACCGCCGAGCCAGCGACGATGCCATCTTGACGCCCGAGCAGCACACAGCCGATCTGTGCTTCGTCCAAAACGACGACCATTCCGAGCACGCCCGAGGCAAAGGAGAGCACTTCACCAAGCTGCGCCTGCGGCAGTCCTTCGACCTGAACCACACCGTCGGCCAGCGCAAGCACTCGACCCAGCGACTCAGGCTGCGGCGACAGATCCAAGTGCGCCAGACGAGAAGACGTCCGCGCCGCAAAGTCCGACAGCGTCTCAGCGAGCTTGCTCATCGCGGCAGCGTCTCCGCACGGACTTTTTCCAAGCTCGCGCGCAGATGCAGCGCAAAGGACAAGTGCCCGACTCGCCACTCGACACCGACGACAAGACTTGGATCGACACGAATCGCCAGCGCGATCGACTGCCCAGCCCAGCTCGACAGCGTCGCCTGAAGCGCGACTCGCTCGGCCTCGCTGACTTCACCGACGGAAACAAGCTCTGCGCCCTGCTGAATCAGCGATGACAACAGCCGCTCTCGCTCTGACGCAGGCAGCGCATCCAGCCGACGAAGCACCGTCTGAAGCGCTGGCAGCGGATCGCGCGCGATTGCCTCGTCGAGAAGCAGCTTTTCCGCCAGCTTCAGTCCGATGTGTAGCGCATGACTCGTCAGCGCTCGCTCGGCCTCTTCTCGCTCTCGAATGAGCAGCGACGACTGACGACTGCGTAGCTCATCGAGCTGAGACTCCGTCGCCTTGCGCAGGCTCGCCGCGTCGGATTCCGCTTGCTGCTGCGCCGCACGAAGGATCTGCTGCTTTTCGGCCTCCAGCGACGCGAGCTTGTCTTGATACTGCTGACGCAGCGCCGCCGCCTCTGCGTTGGCTTGATCCGCCACTTGCAGCTCGCGCGCGACCTTCTGCTTGCGCTCGTCGATGATGGCCAAAATCGGCTGGTACAAAAAGCGCCGCAGCAGAAACACCAGCAAAAGAAAGTTCACCGTCTGGAACCCGAGGTTCCACAGCGAGATCTGCATCGCTTACTTGACGAAGGGGTTGGCGAACAGAAGAACCAGCGCGACGACGAGACAGTAGATCGCCATCGCTTCAATCATCGCCAGACCGACGAAGAGCGATCGAGAGATCGTCGGACCTGCCTCGGGCTGTCGTGCAATCGCTTCCATCGCAGCGACGATAGCTTTTCCTTCTGCCAGCGCCGGACCGATCGAACCGAAGCTGACCGCGATCACTGCGCCGAGGATGCTCACCACCTGAATGCTCATGTCGCTACCGTCTCCTTGTGGTCGGGACCGGATGATGTCTGCGGATGATCTTCGACGGCAGCCGCAACGTACACCGTCGCCAAGATGGTAAAGATATAGGCCTGAACGGTCCCCGTGAGAAGTCCAAACAAGATGATCGGAATGGGAACCAGCAGTCCCGCCACCGAGACAATCACGCTCAGGATCAGCCCGTGGCTCATGATGTTTCCAAACAGCCGCATCATCAGCGAAAACGTCCGCGTCACTTCCGAGAGCATGTGTATCGGCAGCAGCAGCGGCGTCGGCTCGACGAAGTGTTTCAGGTACGACCGCAGTCCGTGGCGACGGATGCCGAAGTAATACACCGACACAAACACCGTCAGACCGAGCGCGATCACGGTTTCTAGTCGTTCCGTCGGTGGAACCAAGCCCGGAAACAGTGACAGCGAGTTCGCCAGCAGCAAAAACAGAAACAGCGACCCAAGCAGCGGCAGATACCGTCGTCCGTCTCTGCGGGTCACTTCTTCAATCTGTTCGAGCAGCGTCGTAACGATGACTTCGACGATCGCTTGCCACTTGCCGGGCTCACTGCGCAACCGGCGACGCAGGATGAAGCTGCCCGTCCCGAGCACCAGCGTGATTCCGCAGCTTGTCAGCATCGATCCTGTGACGGGAACCGGACCCAGCTGCCACAGCGTCGCTTCATGGAGGGGCGAGGTCATCAGGCTGTCTCCGAAGCCAAACATACAGCGCAAGGTGCGTCGGCATAAACCCAAGCAGCCCGTAGAGCAGCGCTTGCTTGCCCAGATAGCCCAGCAGCGCCATCGTAAGCCCGAGCATCACCAGCCGAGCGACATGCAGCACCACCGCCCAGCCGGTCTGCGTCGTCGAGGTATACAGCCGCGTGTTCCAGCGCAGCAGCAGCACATAGCTTGCTGCCAGCGTCACTCCGAGGCCAAAGCCGATCGCGGTGGTCATGGCTGTCCTTTCTGATCGAGCGGTTGCAGGCTCCACATCGAGCGCCAGGGCATGTAGGGAAAGCCGCCCTGCCCGCGTATTGTAGCGGGGCTCTTTGGCAAAAAGCGCGCTCTTTCGAGGCTGATTACGTCGCTACAGCTTGCGCCGGACCGGATGTTCTTCGCTCTCGTGCGCCGTCAGACGACCGCCTTCACCGCGCCGAAGCTTGCTCATCGCGACCTTGGGATCGTGCGTGTAAAACAGGTACGCGCCGCGCTGGCACAAGTCCGAAAGCAGCGCCGTTTTTTCGTCGATGAGCAGCTCGGGATAGCGATCGTAGCCCATCGTCATCGGCAGATGGACCCACGCAGTGCCTGGCACCAAGTCTCCAGCGAAGACCACCGCGCGATCGGGTGACGGACCACAGACTTCCGTCAGCAAAAGTCCCGGCGTGTGCCCGCTCGAATAGTGAAACCGCAGTCCTGGCAGCGTCGGATCGCGCTCGGTTCCATCGGGAAGCACATGCAGTCGCCCACTTTGACGCAGCAGCCCCGGCAGCTCGGGAATGAAGCTGGCGCGATCCCGAACGTGCGGCTTTTCAGACCGAGCGAGCGCGCCCTGACTGACGACATAGCGAGCCTTCTGAAACAGCAGCCGCAGCGGCTCACCTTCGACAAACGGCGTCAGCAGGCCACCGGCATGATCGAAGTGCAGATGCGACAAGATCACGTCGGTGATCTCATCAGGATCGACGCCAAGCTGACAGAGCGAAGCCAGCAGAACGTGATCTTCTTCGACGACACCAAAGCGACTGCGTAGCTCTTTGGCAAAAAAGACACCGATGCCGGTTTCCAGCAGAATCTTGCGGTCGCCTGTCTCGATGAGCAGCGCACGACAAGCCAGGCTGATTCGGTTTTCAGCGTCGGGTGAAAAATAGCGGGACCACAGCGCTTTTGGAGCATTGCCAAACATCGCTCCTCCGTCTAGGCGCTGCGAATTTCCGACGACAGCAGAAAGCAAGATCTCGTCCATAGCGCTCATTATCAACAAAACCGGCTATGCTGTCCTGGCCGTGTCTACGCCCGCAGCTGGCAATCGAGCAGGGTCGGGTCTTTTCGGACTTGGTGCATTTCTGCTCTTGGTTGCGCTGTGGGATGGCTACGTGCTGGTTGCGCTATCACAGACGCTGCCAGAGCTTCGCGCGGCATTTGGTCTATCGGTAAGCGAAGGTGGCAAGCTGGTTGCGTGCGCCAACGTCGGAACCATCTTCGGCTACTTCGTGCTGAGGCTGTCCGATAGCGTGGGTCGGCGTCCGGTGCTGCTGTGGTCGGTGCTTGGCTACTCGCTGACTTCGCTCGCTTCGGCGCTGGCTCCGTCGGTGCTGTGGTTTCTGATTGGACAGTTTGGCACGCGCATCTTCATCGTGAGCGCGCTGGCTTCGGCCTTGCTGTATGTCACCGAGGAATATCCGACGCGCCATCGTCGTCAAGCCGTGGCCCTGCTGTTGTCCGCGGCGAGCCTGGGCGGCGTCTTGTGTGCGGTCCTGGCTCCGTCGTTTGTGGCGATGGAACAGGGCTGGCGAAAGGTCTATCTGTTTGGTGCGCTCGCGCTGATTGGGCTGCCATATGGCCTGTTTTGCGTGCGTGAAACCCGCAGCTTTCGCGCGCTCAGCGAGCGAGTGACACCGTCGCTGACGAGCATTTGGAAGGGCGGTCACGGACCGATGCTGCTGGTCTGTGCGTCGCTGTGGATCTTGACGTATTCGGTCAATCAGAGCGCCGTGACGTTTTGGAAAGAGCACGCGCTCACCGACCTTGCCATCGAGCCAAAACTGACGGGACAGTACATTGCGCTGGCTGCGATCGTGGCCATTCCGCTGTCAGCCACCGTCGGTCCGATTCTCAATCAGCTGGGACGGCTTGGAGCCAGCGTGCTGGTGTATGTCGTGCTGACGCTGGGACTGCTCGGCTCGTATACGCTACCGCCGGGAACGCTGATGGCGCTGTCGCTGATGATGATGTTTGGCGGAGCCAGCGGCGCGCTCGTGATTGTCAGCACCATCACCACCGAGAGCTTTCCCACCGAGCAGCGCGGCGATGCGATGGGCTGGTCAAACAGCCTGCTCGGACGCTTTGGCTTTGTGCTGTCGCCGCTTTTGGTTTCGACGCTGTCAGAACAGCAAGGCTGGTCGTCGGTGATGCCATACCTCGCCGTCCTGCCCATGCTGACGCTGCTGATTGTGTGGCGCTTTGTGCCGCGCGCAGACAAGCTTCCGGTCCGTGGGTCCAGTGACGACAGCGCCCGACCTGTGAGCGCAGAACCGACCGCACCCGCTGGACAGGCAGCGATGGCCGAACCAGAAGCAGACTGATGCAAAGCCTTCCGTGGTGATGGCGACTTTGATAGCCTCTAGACCTAAGTAAATTCAGCGAGACTCCGAGTAGGCGATGTCCCAAGAGCAGAAGGAAGCCGAAAAGCTCATCGGTCAGGTGTTAAACGGTACCTACCGACTGGAGCAGCTCCTGGTGACGGGTGGAATGGGCGCAGTGTTTCGAGCCCGCCACGTCCGCACCGGCGGCGTCTGTGCCATCAAGGTGCTGCATCAGCGGGCCGCAATGCAGGGCGACCTGAGCGAGCGCTTTCAAGACGAAGCCCGCATCATCGCGGGACTGCGTCATCCCAACATTGTTCAGGTGAGCGATCTCGACCGCGACAAGTCGGGCATGGCGTTCATCGTGATGGAGCTGCTCGAAGGCGAAGATCTGCAAGATCGGATCGAGCGCACCGGCAGCGTTCCTCTCGATGAAGCGCTGCAAATCACCCGGCAAGTGTCGTCGGCCCTGCACGCAGCGCACCTGCGCGGGGTCATCCATCGCGATCTCAAGCCGCGCAACATCTTCTTGGCTCGTCACGAAGAAAACGGCGTGCTGACGCAGACCGCCAAAGTGATCGACTTCGGTGTGTCAAAAGTGCCAAGGCCCGCCGACAAAGCGACGCGCGATCTGCTGGTGCTCGGAACGCCGCGCTACATGGCTCCCGAAGGAGCGATGGGGCAAAACTCGCAGATCGACGGACGATCCGATCAGTGGTCCGTCGGCGTCATCTTGTATCGAATGCTGTCGGGGAAGCTGCCGTTTGATCACGAAAACGTGATCGATCTGTTCAAGCAGGTCATAAACGAGCAGCCGACGCCGATCGAGCAGCTGGTCCCGACGGTTCCGCCGTATGTAGCCGCAGCCATCAAGCGGTCGCTGTCGAAGAAGAAGGAAGATCGATATGGGACGATGCTCGACTTCCTTCACGCGCTGGAGCCGCCGCCTGCCGCGCCGCCGTTTTCGTGGAAGCGAAGCCTGACGTTTGGGCTGCTCGGTGCGACGCTGGCTGGGCTCATCGTGATGCCGCTTTTGTTTCGCGAGCTTCAGGGCAAAAAGCGCAGCGGACAGGTCGCGCAGCTTCTGGTGCAAGCCGACGAAGCGCTGATGGACGAGCGCTGGGACGAAGCGATCAAGCTGTCGAGTCAGGTTCTGACGGTGCCAGGGCAGGCTCCGTACGTGGCGACAGCGGCGGAAAACATCAAGCGTCGCGTCGAAAAAGGTCAGCAGATCTCTGCGGAAGCGCAGCAGATCATGCAGTCGCTGGCGAACAAGGACTACGACGGCGCGCTCAGTCGAAATCGTGACCTTCCGCCTCGGACAAGCTTCCGCATCACGGCGCAGCAGCACTACGATCTGCTTCAGCAGCTCGTCATTGCCTATCACCTTCAGCAAGCCGAAGCCGAGCGCTCTCTCGGCAAGTGCGACAAGATTGAACCGCACGTCGCCAAGATCTTGGAGCTGGTGCCCGATCACGTCGATGCACTGACGGCACGCTGGCGTCCCTGTGCGCTCATCACCGGGCATCCGCCGGGCGTCAAGAAGCTGGCTGGCTATCCGCCGCTGCGCGATCTGTCCGACAAGCCGCTCGGGCTGGCCGGGGATCACGACAAAGCGCACAACAACTTCGCCGAGATCGATCGCTCGCTGCGTGACGCCCAGATTGCGCATCAGCACGGCGAGTTCATGAAAGCGGTGGCGCTGGCGCATACCGCGACGTCGGTGCCGATTCGCAGCTTGCCCGCGTGGCGCATCGTCGGGGTGTCGGCATGTCACCTCAAAAGCGCCGAGATCCTCGAGTACGTCGTTCCGCACCTTGATCCCGCCTCGAAAGAGTTCGTTCGCTCTCGCTGCATCGCTGCCGGCTACAAAGTCACGTTCTAAGCGCGCTCTCCCGTTCGCTTGATCGGAAGCGACAGCCGGTCGTCATCCGCACCCTGCCCCACTTTTATCCACGTTTACCCACTGCGAAGCCTTTGCAGCCAGGTGCCTGCGCGGGTATGGTCCGGCCATCTTTCCCGTTCCAAGGCACATCGCAAGGAGATCGACATGTTTCGGAAAATCGCACTCGCAGGCTTGCTCGCAGTGGGCGCGCTCGCAGCAGTCATTGCTTCTCGTCCCAGCGACTATCGCGTCGAGCGCAGCACCACCGTCGATGCCCAGCCAGCCATTGTCTACAGCCAGGTAAGCGACTTCAAAGCCTGGGCAGCCTGGTCGCCGTGGGAAGCGCTCGATCCAAACATGCAAAAGACCTACACCGGACAGCCCGGCCAGCCTGGCTCCAGCTACGAGTGGAAAGGCAACAAGGACGTGGGCTCGGGACGGATGACGGTTGAAAGCGTGCAGGCTCCGTCGAAGATCGAGATCAAGCTGGCGTTCATTGAGCCCTGGGAATCGAACTGTCAGACGACGTTTTCGTTCGACGCGGTGGGAAATCAGACCAAGGTGACGTGGACGATGGCTGGCCACAACGGCTTCGTCGAAAAGGCGATGACGCTGTGGATGGACATGGACAAGATGGTCGGCAGCGACTTCGAAAAGGGGCTGCGCAAGCTGAGTGAAGCGGCGAAACAAGAGCAAGCGAAGCAGGACGAGCGCGCGAAGCAGCAAGTTGCCGAAGCCGCGCGCAAAGCCGCCGAAGCTGCCGAGGCCGCACGCAAAGCCGCCGAAGCGTCGGCGACAACCCCCGATGCAACCACGCCAGCGACGACGGCTCCTGCGGCCAAGAAGTCGTAACGAGCTACAGCGTTTCAGCCAGCCGACGGCTTGCGCGCGTGGCCAGCGCCATGATCGTCAGCTGCGGGTTCACCGCCGGAGAGCTGGGCATCACGCTCCCGTCGCAGACATACAGACCGGGCAGATCGTGTGCTTGCAAGTCGGTGTCTACGACGCTGCTTCCCCGATCGAGCCCCATGCGCACCGTCCCGAGCGGATGATACGCGGTCAGCTCAAAGTCTCGCGCCCGCAGCGGCAGCTGTTCTAGCCTATCGACGTCCGACGAGCTGCTGACCATCGGCATCGGAGCCACCGCCGTCAGAACCTTCTGCGCACCAGCCGCCAAAAACATCCGTGATACGAGCGCTGCGCCTCGACGAATGCGCGCCACATCACGATCCGCCAAGTTGTAGTGAACGAGCGGTCGTCCGCCGGGACCGGGCCGCACGCTGCCGTTTCCTTTGTCTTCGACCATGAAGCCGAAGCAGCTGTGACGGTCGTAGGCGGCCATGATCTCCATCAGCGGCTTTCCGACGAGCGTGATCGAGCCCGCCGTCAGCTCTGGTGGCAAAAACGCGCTCTCCATCAGCAGGCCTTCGTCGTGAAATTCCTCGACGGCGTAGCCTTGCGGAACCCCGAAGTAGCTGTTGAGCCGATGCGGCATCACCGCGCGCAGCCCCAGCGCCGGATGAATCGTCAGGTTGCGTCCGAGCGCGCCCGAGCGTCCCAGCGCTCGCTTCGTCGCTGCATCTTGCAAAAGCAAAACCGGCGACAACAGCGCACCACCCGCCACCACGACGGCTTTGGCGCGCACCGAAAAGCGCGGCGGCGGCTGTCCGGGCTGAGCACTTCGCGTCGCAACCGCTTCGACACCGACGGCACGACCGTGCTCAATGATCAGACGCTGCGCAGTGGCACCGACGACAAGCTGCGCCCCGGCTTTGAGCGCCATCGGAACAAAGGACACGTTGGTAGAGCGCTTTGCATCCGTCGGACAACCGAAGCAGCACAGACCTTGTCCGTCGCAGTCCGGTGCATTGCGAGCCAGCGGTCCGTGCTGCGTAATTCCCAGCTTTTCACATCCGTCGGCAATCGGCTGGTTGCCTTGCAGCAGCGACTTGGGCGCGCGCGTCACACCGAGCACTTCTTCCACCGACGAATAAAACGGGTCCATGCTCTCGGGCGTAAACGCACGCAGGCCGTGATCGCGATGCCACTCGCCAAAGACGCGACTCGGCATGCGATAGCAAGTTCCCGAGTTGACGGTTGTACTGCCACCGACGGTGCGACCGAGTGGAATTGGAATGAAGCTGTTGCCCAGCGCGAGCGTGACGCCCAGCTCTCGATACAGCTGCTTCTGCATATGGAACGAGCTGTGGGCAAAGTCACTGCGACCAAAATACTGGCCTTCTTCGAGGACAACGACCGCGTGACCGGCTTTGGCTAGCTCATACGCAGCGACGGCACCACCTGCTCCAGAGCCAATCACCACTGCGTCGCACTCGAGAACTTCCCCGCGTCCGAGATCCCACGCTTCGGTGGTTCGCTCGACGGCCCAGCGAGGCAGCTCGACCGGAACTTTGCGACGCGGCAGCGGTCCCGTCGGAGCCGCTTTGTACGGCAGGCCAAACTGCTGATAAATCGCCGGATTGTCGAAGTACGCACCTTTGATCGGCGCCGACAGCGAGTAGAGGAAGTAGCGACGACCGACATCGCCTTCGGAAAAGCGCTGACAGATGCGCGCCACTTGCTCGGGCAACAGATCAGCCACCGGCTTTCCCAGCGTCGCACGCGCATACAGGTTGAACGCTCGCAAGAGACTGCGATAGCCCGCAGCGACCGCCGGAACGTCGGACAGCCAGTGCTCGGCGCGAAAGACGGTATCGATCGAAACTTCAGGCAGACCCTCGACGGTAGGCAACAGCGCCCGCGCGAGCTGAAGTGCAATGATTCGTTCGTCGCTGCGTAGGACAGTTTTCGTCGGCGAAGGGGAAGTAGCTCGCAGCGCAACCAAGTCGTCGCTGCTGTGTGGAGAGGTCGAAAGCGCGCTCATGGCAATCTCACTGGCTTATTGGTTCATCCAATTTTCAGGCTAGCGCTCGAACGAACGGCTCGCAAGCTACGGATTTCCTTGGTCTGACGGGAAATTTTCGCCAAATGAGCGCGGCTTGGCGTGCAGCCTGAGCGCGGTGTTATAACCCGCCCATGCTCAGTGCCCAAACTGTCGAGCAGTCCGCCTCGCGTTCGCTGCACGCTCCGAGGAGCGCAGCAAGTTCGCGCGGTTGTGCTCTGCGCCAGCGGAAAGCAGCGTAGTGGGTGATACTGGGAAGGCTGGACAGCCTCTGAGCCGATAGAGCGAGTGATGGACGACGAAAAACAAAACGGTGGGGACAAGGGACTTTTTTCGAAGGTTCGGCGGCTGGTTACGGATCACCGCAAAGTGCGACGACTCGATGGAGAACCGCTCAAGCAGGATCTGATCAGCGGTCAGCATGCCTTTTCGTATCTGCGACACCTGATTCGCGGCAATGAAGAGACGCTGGCTCGCTTTCCCGAGCAGCTTTCGCCAAACCATCCGCCGGTGCTGCTGATTCACGGCTTTTTGGGCACGCGCGGGTCGATGTTTGTGCTGGAGCAGCGACTGCTGCGCGACGGATTTCACGTCTTTTCGTTCAACCTGGGAATGCTCAACGTGCGCGACATTCGCACGTCGGCGCTCTTGATTCATCGCAAGGTGCAGACCATCTGCGAGCAGACCGGGATTCGTCGGATTGACATCGTCGGACACTCGATGGGCGGGCTCATCGGGCTGTATTACGTCAAGCGGCTCGGCGGAAAAGAGCAGGTTCGTCGTCTGGTGATGCTCGGCACGCCAGCGCGCGGAACGTGGGTGGCGGCGCTCGGAGTGGCGACGATGGGCATGCTGTCCGCATCAAGCTGGCAGCTTCTGCCCGGCAGTGACTTTCTGGAAGAGCTTCACAAAGGTCCGCTGCCGAATGAAGTCGAGTTTTTCACGATTGCGGCAGAGCGCGACTGGCTGTGCCCACCGTCGGCGACGCAGCTAGAAGGCGCGCATGGGGTCACGGTGCCTCTCGGACACTCGTCGCTGGTGATGAGTGAAGAAGTGTATCGGAAGGTCTTGTGGGCTCTTCGCAAAGATGACTCGCCGCGATAGGCTGACTAGGAAGGACTTTTTTCGCTTGGCAGAACCCGCGAGGAACCGATGACGATGATGCGAGCGGTGGTGCTGCCTTCCGTTGGTCCGCCCGACGTGCTGCGTCAGACCAAGCTACAGCGACCCTCGCCAGGTCCGGGTCAAGTGCTGGTTGAGATGATGGCGACGTCGGTGAGTCCGCTCGACTGTGAGCAGCGAGCCGGTCGCGTAAGCCGCGTGCTTCCCGGGGGAAGGCCGCAGGTGCTGGGCCACGATGTCGCCGGAGTGATTGCCGCGCTCGGACCCGGTGTCGACAAGCTGAGCGTCGGCCTGCCTGTGATGGGTCTGCGCGCGCTGCAACATCCCGGAACGTACGCAGAGTTTGTGACGCTGCCCGCCGATGCTGTGACCAAAAAGCCCAGTCGCCTCAGCTTCGTCGAGGCCGCGACGCTTCCTTTGTCGGGAACGGTGGCACTGCAAGCCATTCGTGACCGAGGACGACTACAGAGCGGTCAAGCGCTGCTCGTCAATGGCGCAGCCGGTGGAATCGGCAGCTTGGCGGTTCAGATTGGCAAAGCGCTCGGCGCGGTTGTGACGGGCGTCTGCTCGGGAGACAGCGCGGAGCTTGTACGCTCACTCGGTGTCGATCAAGTGCTCGACTTTGAAAAAGAAGACTTGTCGACGCTGACGGGAACGTTCGATGTGGTGCTCGATACGTCGGGCCAGCTGACGCTGGACGGCTGTCGCAAGATGCTGCGGCCACAGGGTCGATTTATCCCGATTGTTCCGTCGCTGCGAACGCTGTGGAATAGCATCACGAGTCGCTTTTTTGGGGGACCGCAGACGGTGCCGCCACCGCTCGCGCAGCCTCGTCGCGCCGATCTGGAGCTTCTCGCCGAGCTGGCTGAGACAGGAAAGCTGCGTCCGGTGCTGGATCGCGTGTTTCCACTGTCCGACGCAGCCTCGGCGCATCGTCACGTCGAAGAAGGTCGTCCGCGCGGTCGGGTGGTGCTGACCATCGGCAAAGGCACTTAGGAAAGCATCTCGACGGACAGCCTCGATACCGAAACCGCAGACGAGAGCCCTTTTCCGACGATCGAAAAAATCGGTCCCGCTTTGACACCAGGGATCGACTCACACAGCGACAGCATGCTCGAGGGCAGCAAGATATCGCCCGAGTGTGCCTCGCTGGCCAGACGAGCGCAGATCGCCACCGTCTGTCCGAAGTAATCGAGCCGTCGATCCTGATCCACCACGCTGGCCGATCCCGTATACAGCCCGAGCCGCATGCCGAGCAGGTGCGCAAACGGATTGTCCGCACGCAGCGTCATCACCGCTCGCTGCGCCAAGACCGCAGCCCGCAGCGCCGACTCACTGCTCGAAAACGCAGCAACCAGTCCCGATGCGACGCTGTGCAGCACCGCGCCAGACTCGGCGGCGATGGCTTTCTCGACGGCTTGTTGCAGCTCTAGCAGCTGACGAAACGCCCCGCTGTCTCCGAGTGCTGAGCACAGCTCACCCATCGACGCAAACTCGCACTGCCATAGCGACACCGACGGGATCGAAAGCTGAACCAGCGGCTTCGGAAGCTCTGACGGAAACAGCTGTCGAAACAGCGGATGCAGCGTCAGCTTGTGTCCGTCGAGCCGCTGCGCTGTCCACTCGGTGCGCTCGAGCTTAAAGTGTCGCGCTTGGTTGGTGGCGTGCTCGATCGTCAGCGTGCCGCCCATCGCAACTTCGACGGAAGCTGGCACGATCGAGTCCGTCACCGTGATGCTCGCTTGCTGCGGACCGAGCGTGCTCACCTTGAGCACTCCACTTGCGCCACCGCGCGCCCACAGACGAAACGCACCGGGTTCATTGGGAACGTGAAACTGGACACTGCTCGACGCTGGCAGCACAAGCTGGGTCAGCACATGCGGCGAAGCGCTGGGATTCACGCTGGTGTACAGAGGCCGCGACAGGCTTCGCACGGTCAGCGACGGACGAAACGTCACCTCGACATTGCTCGCAAACTCGACGGGAACCCGAAGCTCACACAGCGCGCAAAACGACTCGTCGGACAGCTCGCCCAAGTGATCGTGCTGACTCGCAGGACTGCGACAGCTTGGACACAGCACATCAAAGCTTGGCTGAAGCAGACCGTGGGCCGACGCGAGCAACAGCAGTCGCATCACCGACGGTTCGCTCTGCCCGAGCGCTTCACACACCATCGGCAGCCGCAGCGAATCAATGTCGAGATCATCAGTCCGTCGCAGCAGCGCCAGAAGCGAGTCCACAAGCGGCTGCTCTTCTGGCGTCAGCGCAGCTTTGGTCTTCGTCACCGCAGAAGCCAGCGACGGTTCGACAAAGTCCGCCAGTCGCTGCTGCACTTTCGTTCCACGCTGCAGACCTGCATCAATTTTCGCCAGCGTTCGCGCCAAGTGCCACAGCGTGCCTTGCCCGTACAGCCGAATCAGCCAGCCGATCTGCGGAACGCGCGGCTCTAGCTGCATCTCGATCAAGAGCTGCGTCCCTTGCATCTGCGGCGTCAGCGTAAAGCGCGTCGATACGCTGGCCAAAAGCCCTTGATGCAGCACCCGCTTGGAGACGAGCAGCCCCGGCGCATTCCACTGCGGTGGTAGCTCGGTAAACGGGATCGCCTTGGGTCCTGTTCGCCCGCGCAGCACAAACCGCGCAGATCCTTCACCGACGATCGGCTCTCGCGAAACCGTCGGCTGTCCCAGCATTCGATACAGCCTATCGAGATCGGCCAAGACCACAAACAGCGCACTCGGCGCAGTCGCACAGGACAATTCCCGACGCAAAACGATGGCTTCCACGGCCCCCCCGGCAATGACTGTCTTTAAGGCTAAGAAAAAGCGGCTCCGTCGTCTAGCCCATCCGCAGCATCATCGACATCACAAGCGAAAGCGTCTAAGTACGCGACGATGCAAGGTGTCAACCGAACGCGCACGTCATCGTCAGAGAGAGCTTGAAAACGGACCCAGGAATCGGGTATGAGTGATCATGCGCCCCACTGACAATGGGCATCTGTTCCTGTCCCGGGTTAGCGAGTATTTGCTGTCCCTCCCCTTCGATCTCAAGATCCTGCAAGAAGCGCTCACCAACGATGAACTGCCTCGTGCGCTGCGAGAACAAGCGACCGGCGTCCTGATCCAGGCGTTTTCGCACCAAGAAGGAAGCGGTCCCGAGCGATTCTTCGACGACGTCTTGCTGCTGCGGATCATGCTCGGTCAGATCGCCGCCGTTGACAGCGACGAAGCGCAAAGCTTCTGCGATCGCTTCGACGAGATCTTCAGCACGCTGGATCACGATCTGCCGCTGCTCGAAAGTGTGCTGGGCCCCGAGCTGTGGTCCAGTCTCACCAGTCGTCTCGGCAGCCTCGGAAAGCTGCTGCACAGAGGCAAGCGTCCCGCACAGTATGTCAGCGACGATGCCTCATGGGATCTGCTCTATGACGATGGGATCGACTTCCAGACCGCCTACAACGTCACCGAAGAACAGGTCCGCAATCGGCTGCGCAAAGCAGAAACCATCCTCGATACACTCCACAAGCGCGGGGCACGACTGAAGCCATTGTGATAGTTTCCTCTCTATGCGTAGGGCTTCTCTGCTCCTCTACCTGTCTCTGTCCACCGCCGCTGCTGCTTCACCGGGACCGTCTGAAACCATCGGTCCAGTGCCAGGCTATTTGGGTCTTCACGCAAAGACGCGAGGCTTTTCGCTCGGAAAGCCGATGCGTCCGACGCCAACGCCCGACGGCAAGCAGGTGCTGTTTCTTCGCGCAACCGCTGCGTCGCCAGAGCTTCGACTGTACGCGCTCGATGTCCCGAGCGGTCAGACCCGCGAGCTTCTAACCCCCGCGCAGCTGCTGCAAGGTGCCGAAGAGCATCTCTCGATCGAAGAAAAAGCCCGTCGCGAGCGCATGCGTCAGACCATGCGTGGCTTTACCTCGTTTGAGCTGTCCAAAGACGGCAGCTTTTTGTTGATCCCGCTGTCGGGAAAGCTCTACACGTATCAGCTTCGCAGCGGCTACAGCGTCGAGCTAACACCCGTCACCGATCCAGCGGATCAAAGCAGCGAGCCCATCGTCGATCCGCACCTGTCGCCCAACGGAAAGTCCGTCGCCTACGTCCGCGGACGCGACCTGTTTGTCATCGACATTGCGACGCGACGCGAGCGCCGACTGATGTACAGCCGCAGCCCGGTCATCAGCTACGGCAGCGCCGAGTTCGTCGCCCAAGAAGAGCTGCACCGCTTCTCTGGCTTCTTTTGGTCCCCCGACAGCAGCCAGCTGGCCTTCACCGAAGTCAACAACCAGCCCGTCGAAACGCTCTACGTATCCGACGCACTTCATCCCGAGCTTCCGCCGCATCCACTGCGCTATCCACGCGCGGGAACCGACAATGCGGACGTGCGACTTGGTGTGATCTCAGCGACGGGCGGAACCCCGCAGTGGATCGAGTGGGAGCGTCCTCGTCTGCACTATCTGGCGACGGTCATCTGGAAAGAAGGTGGACCGCTGCTGCTGACGATGCTCAGTCGCAGCCAGCGTGAACTGGAGCTGCTCGCGGTCGATCCAAAGACTGGCAAGACCCAGTCGGTGCTGACCGAGCGAAGCGACGCCTGGGTCAACATCGATCAAGACGTTCCCAGGCCACTGTCCGACGGGTCCGGCTTTCTGTGGAGCAGCGAACGACAAGGTCAGCGCGAGCTGGAGATCCGCGACTATCAAGGCGGACTCAAGCGCATCGTCGTCGACAAGACCCAAGGCTTTCGCAAGCTTCTCCACGTCGATGAAAAGAGCGGCTACGTCAGCTACGCAGCCAGCATCGAGCCCGCGAATCAGGACATCTATCGCGTCTCGCTTTCGTCGGGGAATCCCATCAGGCTGACCCCAGGCAGCGGCTATCACATGGCCAGCTTCGGTCAGCATCCTGGCGTCTATGTCTTAAGCTCGTTTTCGACGACGCAGCTTGGCAAGACCGTGGTGATGCGCATTCCCGAAACCAGCCTCGCCGCGTCTGCCGATCAGATCGTCGCAGAGCTTCCATCCGTCGCGACCACGCCACCTTTTGTTCCCAACCTGGAGCTAACCCAAGTCGGTGCGCAGTCGTATCGCTCGATGCTGGTGCGTCCGCGCAACTTCCAGCCAGGCAAAAAGTATCCAGTCCTGGTTCATGTCTACGGCGGTCCCCATCACAACCAAGTCATGTCCGTCGCTGGGATGTACATGCTGGATCAGTGGCTGGCGGATCACGGCTTCATCGTCTTTATGGCCGACGGACGCGGCACTGGAGGCCGAGGCACAACCTGGGAACAAGCCATCAGCGGCAACTTCGGAGACATTCCGCTCGACGATCAGGTCGCTGCGCTGCAAGCCGCCGGGGAACGATTTCCCGAAATGGACTTGTCTCGCGTCGGAGTCTTCGGCTGGTCATTCGGTGGCTATATGGCTGCGCTCGCGGTGCTGCGTCGGCCCGATGTCTTTCACGTCGGTGTCGCAGGTGCTCCCGTCGTCGATTGGCGCGATTACGATACGTGTTACACCGAGCGCTACATCAGCACGCCGAAGGAAAATCCCGACGGATATGATCGCTCGTCGCTGCTCACTTATGCGCCGCAGCTTCGTCGTCCCCTTCTGCTCATTCATGGAACAGCCGACGACAATGTGCTGTTTTTCCATAGCTTGAAGCTGTCGCAAGCCCTGTTCCGCGCCGGAAAGCCGCATGAGCTGCTGCCACTGCCGGGACTGACGCACATGGTTCCCGATCCGGTCATTACCGAGCGGATGTGGGGACGCATCGTCGGAGCGTTTGCTGCCGTTCTTCATCCCGAGCTAGAACACCTGGCCGTCAAGCCAGGCTCGGGTGCGCCGCCACTGCCTGAGCCTATCCCGGCGGCTCCGGCGGGCAACGTCCCGAAGAAACCACTCCCTCGACGATAAAATCCAGCCGCAGCCGCTCTTTTCCGACCGTGATCTGACGAGTCAGCGGCGGCAGTCCTGGCACGCTCACCTGCACCGTGTACTGTCCTGGTCCCGGCAAAAATCGATCATAGTGTCCGTCGCGACAGCGAGTCAGCCAGCGCTCTTGTTCATTCAAGGTCTGCTCGACGATCCGCAGCTCGGCGGTCACGGGATGACCTTTGCCATCTCGCACCGAGCCAAACACCGACGGACCATCGAGATATCTATCGAACAGCCTCGTCCAGATTGGACGCATCGCCAGCGTCACCTGTCGTCGCGCTTCTGCTTGAGTTGGATCTCGTCGAGCCCCCTCGACAAGCAGCGCCAGCGTCCCATACTGCGCACGCAGATAGTCTTGATCGGTTCCGTCGACGGGATAGATGTTGCGACGGACCGTAATGTCCTTGCCTTGTGGATGCCTCGGCAGCCCGACGGTCAGCTCTTCCGCGACGATCCACGCTTCATTTTGCGACGGACTGGTCACGTTATCGATGGTGTACGGCGCCAGCACCGTTACGTTGCCCGTATGAAACGACAGCGACGCCGCAAAGTGTTCACTGTCCGCAAGCCGCATCATCGCCTGCGTCTCGGGCTCTGAGCCTGCCGCTGGGCCTCGGAAATACGCGCTGTCCGGCAGTGGCGAGCTTCCTTTGTCTGCCAAAAATCCCCAGCGAAACGGATAGTTGCGGTTTAAGTCCACACCGTCGCCGCGATCCGGCTTGCCGTTTTCGTTGTTGTCTCGACCGTTTTTGCGCCCCGAGCGCTGAAAGCCATGCAGCGAGGTCCACACTCCGTCGGGATTGACCACCGGAACGCACCACACCACCAAGTCCTTGAGCCAGCGTCGAACCTTCCGATCGAGCACCGCATCGGGCCGTAGCGTCGGTGTCGGCTGTTCTCCCGAGCGAAGCAGCAGCACTTCCGCCGCATCCAGCGCCAGATCGATCGAAAACGTCTCGACGCCATGATGCGCGCCATTGAGTAGGATCGTCGGACGACTGTCTCTGCGACGGATGTTCTTGCCAATCGCCAGCGCCCACAGCGGTCGTCCTTCGTGCGAGCGTCCAATCGACACAAGCCGCGTCAGCTTCGGATAGCGCGAATGCCAGTCGCTGAGCGTCTTGTGAACCCACGCTTCGCTGTAGCGAACCGGCTCGGCCACTTCGGGCGGACTCGAGAGCGGCTGCGCCACCGCTGGAGAAATCTCAGCCCCCGACGCAGCGCCCACCTCCGCACCGCACAGCAGGAGCAAGACACCCGCGCAGTGAAAAAGTAGTCTACTTCTCAAAAAAATTTCTACGTTCACCCAGCTTCAGTCTCGGACCGCACGCCGCAGCCCGTCAAGTGGCCGCTTCATTCAGGCTGGCCAAGTCTGCTATCGTGTCGAGTTATGAGCACAAGTGCAGGACACGCTCCGCCGGAAGGAACAGTCACACCGGAGCTGTCGGGTCCGTTTGGTGTAGGGGAGCTACAGCTCGGTGCCTGGATTGCAGCGTTTGGGCGAATGTCCGACGCGCATCCCGACATGGCTCGCATCCTGCGCGTCATTGAGCGACTGCAAGATCGACCGTTCCGCGCGCACATTGTCATCCACGGCGAGCCGGGAACGGGCAAAGAAGGTCTCGCGCGGCTGCTTCACCGTCTGATGCATCCAAGCGGTGCGCCCAATGTGCGAGCCAACCTGACAGGCTGTACGCCGACCGAGATGTTTGCGCGGCTCTTCGGTCCAGGTGCTCACCGAGGCGCAGGCGATGTCTACGGAGCGTCCGCCGATGGACTGCTCGCACAAGCCGAGTCGGGCTCGCTGCTCATCGACGAGCTTCTGACGGTTCCCCACGACGTGCAGCGCAGCTTGTACGAACACCTGAGCCATCACCGTCTGGGATCCGCCTCTGGCGTGGTGCTCATTGGCATGACCGACGGCGACTTGCCACAAGCCATCAGCGACGGACGATTTCGTCACGATCTCGCGTATCGCTTGCTCCGCATCGTGCTGCACGTTCCACCGCTGCGACAGCGACCGCAAGACATCGCGCAATCGACGCTGTGGATCTGCAACCGCATCCTGCGCAGCCACAACGACGCGCGTCCCGCCGAGCTGCTCGACCCACAACAGCCCGAGCCCGCTGGATCGGCCTTCTTCGTCGAAGAAGCAGTGATGTCGGTGCTCCGTCGTCATAGCTGGCCCGGTAACTTTCGCGAGCTGGAAGCGGTCTTGGAACGCGCCGTGATGCTCTACAGCGATGGCGAGCATCTCAAACGTACAGATGTCGAAGCTGCGCTCGGAGACGGCTGGCCCGCCGTCCAACTTGACCAGCCGTAGCACGACCAACCCGAACTTTT
>CALMML010000033.1 GCA_937868485.1 uncultured Myxococcales bacterium
GTGTTCCTGATTGGCCTGATGCTGTCGGGAACGCTGCAAGACTACAAAGAAAGCGAAAAGATACCGGCAGAGCTGGCGACGTGTCTGGAAACGATGGAAGAGACGGTGAGCTGGGTCTGCGGCAATCGGCCAGCGGTCAATGAGCGGTCGATGAAAGAGCTGGTGATGGAAGTCACCGATGAAATGGTGAGCTGGCTGCTGCGCAAGCGAAGCCCGGAGCAAGGCTTTGCGGTGATCGAAAAGCTCAATGGGCTGGTCAAAGAGTTCGACAAGCTGAACGCGGGACTGCCAGCGGTGCGGATGATGACGGAGATCCACAACCTGCGGCGGACGATGACGCGGATTGGGGTGATCTCGCGGACGGGGTTTTTGGCGTCGGGCTATGCGCTGCTCGACTTCCTGGTGCTGTCGGTGCTGACGCTGCTGGTGATTGCGCAGTACAAGGCGGAGTTTGGCAGCCTGGGCAAGTACATCATCATCAGCTTCGTGTCGCTCATCTACAGCTACCTGTGGCGGCTGGTGAAGGATGTGGATGATCCGTTTGAGTATTCTCCATCGGGTGAGCGGACGGGCGCGGCAGAGGTGGAGCTGTTTCCGCTTCTGGAGTACCAGGCGCGGGCCAAAGAGCGGCTGGCAGGCAAGACGATTGAGCAGCGGATCACCGAGCATGCGCCCAAGGAAGAAGCGGCGGCAGACAGCGGGATGCCGAGCTTGGCGGTGCTGGGTGGGGTAAGCGCGGCGTGTCTGTGCATCGGTGCGGGCGTGGTGTGGCTGCTCAGTCGCAACATGACGCCGACGCCAGTGGTGACGCCTGCACAGGTGGCGGCCCCGGTGAAAGCGGAAGCCGCAGCGGCAGCGAAGTCCCCTGCCCTACCCGGTCCAGCAGACGCGGCCAAAGATGCGGCCAAAGACGAAGCCAGTAGGCCAGCGGCCAGCGGTACAGCGGACGGGGACAAAGCAAGCGGGGAAGCGGACAAGGCCGCAAGCGATGAAGCGCCAAGCGAAGAGTCCCCGAAAAAGTCGAAGCGTCGCCACCACCGCCACAAAAAAGACAGCTAGATCACGGTCGGACAGCGCGGGCGGCACAGGCAGGGAATGCCCTCTTTGTAGATGGTGAGCTGGGAGGCGAGGTAGTCGACAAACAGCTCTTCGTGCGCGGCGATGGCGCGGGCGGTGCGGACCAGGAGCCGGGCTTCGACCTCGCAGTTGGGGGTGCAGCTGTGGTTGATGAGGTCGGCGCCGTGGGGACCGCGCTCGCCGAAGTCTTTGACCAGGCAGTAGAGGGCGTCGGGCGTCAGCATAAGATCAATGGTCTGGGCAGAAGCCCACGGGCCGTAATCGACCTGGCCGCTCGCATCGATGGGCAAGGCCACGGGCCGTCCTGGGGTCAGGCAGCCAATGACGACGCCTTGGGGGATGTCCGTGCGGGCGAACAGTCCTTGTCCGATGAGCCCGGGGCGCTCATAGACCAGATCGGCACGCAGAAACGATCGGTCGCCGGGGACCGAGAAGCGAGTGTTTGACATAAGCGGTAAGACGACGATCGCGGCAGTAAGGGGATAGACGAGGCGCGACCGCCGTAGGCAGAGCGTGACACAGTTATGGGGAGCGCAGAACGGGCCTTCGCGTGAAGGCCGTGGGTGGGTCCGTCGGGGCTAGAAGTAGGTGATGTCCCAGTGGGTGGACTCTTTGGCGTAGAGGTTGCCAGCCGCCGACTTGTAGAGCGGGGCTCCGTCGCCGCGCTTGCCCTGGTAGGTGAAGTTGTTGACGATGTAGTTGCCGATGCAGGTCGAAAACGAGATATCGACCTTGTAGCCGTTCCAGTGGCTGTAGGTTCCCGAGGAGTGGCCGGTCTCGGTGCCGCCGGTGATGGTCAGGGCGCAGCCGCTCGCGCGCTTGAGGGTGATGATGCCGTTGATGGTGGTGTCGTTGATCTGCTCAAACGAGGTGCAGGTGGAGTTGTTGCGGTTGGTGCAGCCGCCGCTCGAAGACACCGAGATGCCTGCCGCACGAATCAGAGACGCCGCCTGCGCTTGCGACAGCTTGGCCGCGTAGCTTGGATCGGCCCAGTCGGGCGCGTACTCATCGCTTGGTTCCTTGCGGTCTTCATCGTGGCCGTCTGCAAATGCCGCACCCGAAATGAGCAGCGTCATGGCAAACGCTGCGCCGGACAGAAGAGCACTCTTTCTCATCATCTTCCTCATCTGGGTTCTCCTTGTGGTGACAGGCGCTCGTCGATCGAGCACCTTTTGGGGACAGGACGTTCCCCCCCCTTCTAGCGGCTACAGCGGCACGGTCTGTTCTTCGGGCTCGCGCGTGCGGTAGTTGTTGCGCAGGTGCTCATCCAGCTGCTCAAGCATCGAGTCGCCCTGGAATGCGCCCTGTGGATGGTCGGTGTAGAAGGTGCCTTCTTCGCACAGGTCGCCTTCACCGGGCAGCGGCTGGGTGGGAACTTCTCCACCGGGACGACAGACGCCATCGATGAAGACCAAGATGGCCTTGGGCAGGCGCTGCTTTTCATCGGGATCGGACATAAAGCTGTGGATCAGGCTGCCGATGCTCTTGCCAAGATCGGTCGGGTCCATGCCGTAGCCGTGGCCGAAGTAGATGACGGGATAGCGGACGTTTTGGTTCTGCGGCTCGAAGTAGCCCGGCGGCAGGATCATGCTAAACGGCGTGACGCGCCCGGTCTTGAGCTTGATCGACAGATCCTTGGGCACCAGGCGCGGATCGTCGGAAGGCTGAATCGACTTGTCGGCGTCAGGCCAGCGGGTGAGCAGGAACTTGAACAGCGTGATGGCGCGGTGAACGACCTGGGTGACGGCTCCGGCGTGGCGACCATCGCCGGTCTCGGCGGCGCGCTGCTCGGAGATCTCGGGGTTGCCGTAGCGCACAAACAGCCGTCGTCCAAGCTTGGACATCTCGACTTCGCTGGCGGAAAACGACGACTCTTCGGTCGGTGACTTGCCGGTAAGCGCCGGGAAGCCGCCAAACAGCTGGGTGGACAGTCCGCGCGAGGCGAGCATGCCGTAGAGGAAGCTCGTCGAGACATGCGCGTTGAAAAAGTCGCGAATGCCAGCGTCGTAATAGATGTCCTTTTGCGCCAGGTCGGCCAGCGGCATCTTTTCGCCGAGCGTGTGCGGATCGTGGGCCTTCCACTTGGTCAGGCCGGGGTTTTCGTCAAAGCGTCCGTTGCCTTCGCCGTGATCGAAGCAGCCGGTCATGCCGCCATCGACTTCGCAGCCTTGGCCTTTGACTCCGTCGAGCCCGCTGTCTTCGTAGGGTTCGCCCTGGTCGTAGCGGAAGTTGCCTTCGCTGCCGCTCGGGTTCTTCAGATAGTGATAGTTGTCACCGGCGGGATCGGGGTTGCGGACGGGGTCGTAGCCGGGCTCTTTGCTGTCGGGAAGTCCATCGAGTCCGACATCTTGGAACGGCTCGCTGGTCTGGATGATGACGGGCTCGCCCGCATCGCGCTTGCCGTTGGCGTTGAGATCGACCGCGAGCGCAATCTGCACCGGATCGGTCTGCGGCTTGCTTCCGTCGAAGACGCCTTGCTTGCCCTCGGCCTCGCCGCCGTCGCAGAAGGTGATGACGTTCCACTTTCCTTCGGGATTGAAGCGTCCGTCGTAAAACGCCTTGCCGGTGGGATCGCTGGTCTTGCCTTTGAAGACGACCGGGGTCTTGCATGCCTCGGCGGGCGTCTGCATGACGGTGGACGAGGGCACGCCGGGCGGCAGGAACGGATCGTTGGGGTTATACATCGCCCAGTTGCCAATCGCTCGAACGAGGTCGCGGTTGGCGCGCAGGTACAGCTTGCGCCGCAGCGTCAGGCCAATGCCTTCGCCGGTCTGGACGGGCATCGCTTCAAACGTGCCGACGTTTTCGTTCTGTCCGGCGAGCGGTCCGCGAACCTGGGGGCAGGTCTCACCAATCTTGCCTTTGCCAGCCTTTTCGTCAGCAGCGGTGCAGAAGCCGCCAAAGAACATGTCGCGGGTAAAGCCCATGCTGTAGGTCAGGTCAGGACCGGGATCGGCCCCGAGAACGCCGACGGCATCGAAGCGCTCAGGATGACGGAAGAAGTACATCGACGCGCCAATGCCGCCCATCGAGACGCCAGCGACCGCGCGATAGGTGAAGCGACGCTTGGTGGTTGCACCGAGGTCATTTGGCATCGCGACTTGGAAAGTGGCCACGTCAGACAGCGTCTTTTCCGGTCCCAGCGGCGCGATGTCATGTCCGGGCAGGTGAAAGCGCAGCTGTCCACCTTTTGCCGTCGAGATCGTGATGTTTTCAACCGGCGTAACGTGGGCCTTGGCCTGACCAAAGCGCGACAGCACGACCAAGCGATGGCGATGTCCAAGCTTGTCGGCAATCTGCGACAGATCGACGGGCAGCGTCAGATCCAGTCCGCGCTGACCGAGCGGCTGTCCAAGCTGAAGCGTCACCGCCGGACCGAGCGTGCGATAGCCATCAAGCTGAAGATCGGTTCCTTTGCGCACAGCGAGCAGCGGCATCGGGTTTTTGGCGGCTTCGCTCGGGTGAACGGACAGACACGCGCTGGCTCCAGCCACTTCGGAGCTGGACGCGCTCTGCACCGTCGGAGCGATCAGCGCTGCGCTACACCCGGATAGCTCGGGCTCTTCGGGCAGGATGGGAGCACTCGATTGTCCATCACAGCTCCACAAAAGCAGCCCGCTGCACAGCAGCGTAAACCGCGCTGACCGACGAGAAAACAACCTTGCCGACGAGGATGGAAATTGCATGGCGCGGAGTGTAGCCTGAGACAAATGGAATCCGTCACGCTTTCCGATAGCTTGAACTCGGGTCCGCTGGCGCTGCTGCTGCAAGGCGTGCTGGCCGATACAGCGAAGCGACACGGAGACCGGCTTCCGGGGCTGCGCAGTCGACTTGGGTTTGTGGCCAGCGACTCACAAGAAGAAGTGACGCTGGTGTTTCACGACGATGGCTGCTTGATCCTGCCGGGACTTGTCGAGCCGGACCTGACGATTGTGGCCGAGAGCGTGCTGCTTCCGAGGCTTCAGACGCTCCCGACGATCTGGGGTCTGCCGCTGTTTGCGTCGCCAGCGGGACTGGATCTGCTCTTGTCGTTTGTGCGGCATCCGCTGAAGGTGTCGGGGCTGGGGCTGCTGCTCATCAATCCGTCGCGGGCGGGACGGGCGATGCTCGATGCGGCGCGGCTTCTGCGCATGCTGGCGGGAACGTATCTGTCACACGGCTAGCGCAAGCGAGCGACGAAGCTTAGCGTCGGATGGCTGCCCGAAGCGCGCGGGCCACATCGGGAAGCTGGGCGTCGCTGATGGTTCGGACATCGCAGAGCAAGCGCTGACGGGCCACGCGCGCGACCACCGGCGGACTGTGACGACGCAGCGCGGACTGGACGGCCAGCAGCTCACACGGGGGAAGCTGGGGAGAGACAGCATACGACCACGGCTTGTGCAGCGGCTGGGCGCCACCTCCGACGGCGGAACGAACACGCAGGACATCGGTAGAAACGGCTGCGACAGTCAGAAGCTGCTGAAGTCGCTCGGCCCGAGCACGCAGCGTGTCTTCGGTCTGATGCAGCATGCGCCAGGTGGGAAGCTCACTGCACAGACCGTCGCGATACAGCTCCAGCGTGGCACCGAGCGCGGCGAGCTGAAGCTTGTCGGGACGCAGCGCACGCAGCAGCGGATGCCGGGCCAGCTTGGCGATGAGCTCTGCTTTGCCACACAAGATGCCCGCTTGCGGTCCGCCCAGGAGCTTGTCACCCGACAGCGTCACCAGATCACAGCCTTGGGCGAGCACCTGCTTGACGGTTGGCTCGGGCTGCGTGGTCGCTTCGTCTTCATCGGTATCACCGACGCTGGGATCGGACGGCTCTGTCCCCATCGGCACAAGCGCGCCCGAGCCCAGGTCGTACAGACAGAGCAGACCGCGCTCATGCGCACTCTTTGCCAAATTCGACAGCGAGACTTCCGTGACGAAGCCAAGCTGGGCAAAGTTGCTGCGATGAACCTTCAAAAACGCAGCAGTCTTCTCGGTGACAGCAGACTGGTAGTCGCGCAGGTGGGTTCGATTGGTGGTTCCCACTTCTTGCAGGATCGCGCCCGAGGCTCGCATCACATCGGGAACCCGAAACGAGCCGCCGATCTCGACCAGCTCGCCGCGAGAGACGATGACTTCGCGACCGCTGCACAGACCCGACAGCATCAAAAGAACCGCCGCCGCGTTGTTGTTCACAATCAAGTGCGCGGGCGCTCCCGTCAGCTTGTGCAGCAGCTCCGCGAGAGGCTGCTGACGACTGCCGCGCGTGCCAGTCTCTAGCTGGTATTCGAGGTTGCAGTAGCCGCTCGCCAGCTCGCTGATGCGTCGCAGGGCTCGATCACACAGCGGCGCGCGTCCGAGGTTTGTGTGCAGCACGACGCCGGTTGCGTTGATGACAGCTTGCAGGGGAAAGGCACACAGGGCGCGTGCTCGATCGGCAATCGCGACGCTGGACACCGACAGCTTGCCGCCTTCGGTATCGGGATCAGCGCCTTCGAGCAGCTTCTTGCGCACAAGCGACAGCTCTTCCCGAATCGCATCGACGACGGCCCAGCGCGGCAGATCTGCAAGCAGCGCACTCACAGCAGGCTCGGCCAGCACCGCATCGACTTTGGGCAGGTGACGCAGCTTGGGAGAAGTGCGTTCATCGGTCATCAGGTGTTCTCCGACGGAGCAAAAAAAGGGAAACGTCCGCAGCTAGCGAGTCAGCAGCCGGATCACGTCGCCGGGACGATTGGTGATGATTGCCGACACGCCATGTGCAGCCAAGGCCAGCACTTCGGCTGGATCATCGACGGTCCAGGTGTTCACGCGCAGGCCTTTTCGACGATACTGACGCAGCAGCGGTCCGTCGATCAGCTTCGACTCAGGATGCACCGCCGACAGCGTCCACAGCGGCAGTCGATACAGGTTCTGCACAAGCGTGCTCTGGCCCGATTCAAACAAAAACCCGAGCGGAACCTGCGTGGGCGACGAAGCGGCAAAGCGCAGCAGCTGAAACGGATCGAACGAAGAAATCAGGGTCTTTCCGTCGTTCCGAAGTCGTCCAGCCCGTGCCAGCACATCCGTCACCGCGCGGGCGAGTCCATCGTCGATCGGCAGACGCAGGTAGTCACGGCTCGAGTGGATCGTCGCGGACTTTAGCTCGACGTTGACCAGCACCTCGGGACCAAGGGAGGCAAAGACCTCATTGAGCGTTGGCACGCGCTCACCTTGGCCCACGTCGAAGCGTCGAAGCTCACCAAGCGGCGTGTTTCGCACCGGCTGGTCCGACCCTGGCACTTCGCCCGCGACGCGAGCCAGCGTGTCATCGTGAACCACCACCACTTCCCCGGAGCCACAGAGCATGACATCCAGCTCGACCCCGTCGGCGCCCTGACGAATCGCTTCTCGAAAGGCGCGCAGGGTGTTTTCCGGGTGGTCGTGCGACGCGCCCCGATGACCCAGCACAATGGGGCGGACCGAAGCAGGGGAACCCACACCAGACAGAAAAGACAGAGGCTGCATGTTGGGAAGAAGATAGACTAAGCTAAGTTAGGCGTTTTTTGTGAGACGCCGCCACCCTCGTATGTCTAGCGACGATCCTCGGATTGGCAGCGTGTTTGGCAACTTCCGGCTCCTACGCAAGCTTGGCGAGGGCGGAATGGGCGTTGTCTACGAAGCCGAGCATCACACCATCGGTCGACGTGCCGCCGTCAAGGTGATGCACGCCGAATACGCAAAAAACGACGAGTACGCCAAGCGGTTTCTCAACGAAGCGCGCGCGGTGAACATCATTCGCCATCCGGGTCTCGTCGAGATCTTCGAGTTTGGCCAGGAACCCGACGGGTCGCTGTACATCGTCATGGAGTTTCTGGAAGGCAAGTCGCTGTTTCATCGCTACATCGAGCCGGGCGTCCGTCCGACGGCGATTGAAGCGGCGCGACTCGGTGAACAAGCGGCGCGAGCCCTGGCAGCGGCGCACGAAAAGCACGTCATTCACCGTGACTTGAAGCCGGA
>CALMML010000034.1 GCA_937868485.1 uncultured Myxococcales bacterium
TGCTGTTTGCCGACCTGCGCGAAATTGAGTACGCCTACGTGGTCTTCGACGACAACTATTATCCGGCGCTCGCTGCGCTTGTGCCGTTTTTGGAACAGCACGGCATCTATCCGCGCGGTCGCTACGGTAGCTGGACCTATAACTCGATGGAGGACTGTCTGATGCTCGGGCGTGATATCGCTGCGCAGCTGACGAATCCGTCGGGACTGCTGAAGAAGAAGTAAGATGTCGAGCTTAGATACGCCCACCGTTTCAATCGTGATTCCCGTCTACAACGAAGAGGGAATCCTGCACTCTGCCGTCGTGGACTTGATCGAGCGCCTCCAGACGGCGCAGGCGAACACAAAAGAGCTGGCGAGCTATGAGATTTTGCTGAGCGAGAACGGCTCGTCGGACCGCACGGTGCAGATCGGGCAAGAGCTGGCGGCGCGCTATCCGCAGGTGCGAATCGACTCGCTCGGACGGCCCAACTACGGTGCAGCGATGAAGGCAGGCATCGAGCGAGCGCGCGGAACCTACGTGATGTGCGACGAGATCGATCTGTGCGACGTCGACTTCTACGAGCGTGCGCTCGCGCTTCTGACGACGGGTCGCGCCGACATGGTGGTTGGATCGAAGGCGATGAGCGGCGCACACGACAAGCGACCGCTGCTGCGACGGGTGGCGACGCAGACCATCAACGGGATGCTGCGGGTGCTGCTTGACTTTCGTGGCACCGATACGCACGGGCTCAAGGCGTTCCGTCGCGCGAGCCTGCTCGATACGGTGTCGCACTGCGTGGTCGACAAAGACCTGTTTGCGTCGGAGTTTGTGATCCGGGCACAGCGCGAAGGCAAGCGTGTCGAGGAGATTCCGGTGCACATCGTCGAAAAGCGGCCTCCGTCGATCAACCTGTTTAAGCGCGTTCCCAACGTGCTAAAGAACCTCGCTCGGTTGACCTACGTCATCCGCATCCAAAATCCACACGAACCGACCAATCGGTCCTGACGTGTCGAGCGAAGTGCGCTCGCGACGGAAAAAGAGCTGACGATGAAGAAGCTATCAAGCTATTTGAAGGGTGCCTGGGTCTTTGGGCAGGGCCAAGGTGTGACGCTGTTTAACGCGACCACCGAGGAGCCGATTGCCGAAGCGAGCACCGACGGACTGGACATGGCGGGCGCGCTTACATGGGCTCGTACCGTCGGAGGCCCGGCGCTGCGGAAGCTGAGCTTTGCCGAGCGTGGCGTGATCTGTAAGAAGCTGGCCGACGCGATTGTGGCGCACCGCGACGAGCTGCTCCTGCTCGGGATGGCGAACGCGGGCAACACACGCTCGGATGCCAAGTTTGATGTCGACGGTGCCTCGGCGACGTTTGCGTACTACGCAGAGCTGTGTAAGTCGCTTGGGGATGCGCACTATCTCGTCGACGGTGAGCCGATTGCGCTCGGTCGGTCGTCGCGGCTATCGGGTCAGCATGTTCTGGTGTCGCGCGTCGGTGTCGCGGTTCACATCAATGCCTTCAACTTTCCAGCGTGGGGCCTGGCGGAAAAGGCAGCAACGGCGATTGCAGCGGGCATGCCGTTTGTGGCAAAGCCTGCGACGTCCACCGCTCTGCTTGCGCATCGGATGTTCGAAGTGATGTTACAGAGCGGCGCGCTTCCCGACGGAGCGGCGCAGCTTATCTGCGGCAGCGTGGGCGATCTGTTTGATCACCTGGGCGCGCAAGATGTGGTCGCGTTTACTGGATCGTCGGATACAGCGGCCAAGCTGCGTGGTCATCGGCGGGTGCTTGAAAAGGGAATTCCCGTCAATGTCGAAGCAGACAGCCTGAACGTCGCGATTGCGGGACCGGATCTGGAGTCGGGATCTCCGACCTACGATCTGTTCCTGACCTGTGTGACCAAAGAGCTGACGCAGAAGGCCGGTCAGAAGTGTACGGCGATTCGTCGGATCTTCGTCCCAGCCGCGCAGGTCGATGCAGTGGTCGCAGATCTGACGGATCGACTGAGCCAGCACAAAGTCGGTGCGCCAACCCTCGATGAGGTGACGATTGGACCGCTGTCGACGGCGCAGCAGAAGGCCGATGCGCTCGCGGGAATTGCCAAGCTGGCGCAGGAAGCGCGGATCGTCTTTGGCGGACCGGACAAGCTGACGCTGCACGGAGCCGACGCAGGGAAGGGCTACTTTGTGATGCCGACGCTGCTCTGTGCGGCGGACGGAGACGCGCTCTCTGCGGTTCACTCCCACGAGGTATTCGCTCCGGTGGCAACGGTGATTCCGTATCGTGATGATGCGCACGTCATCGCGCTGGCTGGTCGTGGCGAAGGTGGCCTGGTGGCCAGCGTCTACAGCGACGACAAAGACTTCCTGCGACAGATGGCGCTTGGACTGGCTCCCTTCCATGGTCGAGTCTGTCTGGGCAGCGAAAAGGTTGCGGGTGCATTCATTCCGCCCGGTACGGTGATGCCACATCTTCTGCACGGTGGTCCCGGTCGCGCGGGTGGTGGAACGGAGCTTGGCGGAACGCGCGGCATGCTGCTGTACATGCAGCGAACGGCGCTGCAAGGCTTTGGTCCGTATCTGGAAAGCTGGGCAAGCAGCGGCAAGAAGCTGTAGCGCTCTTTGCTCCTCTCCTCGCTTCTTTCGCTCTGTTCTCGCTCCTTTCGCTCCTTCCGTTCCTTCCGGTCTGGCTGTCTGTCTTGCGCTCTTCCTTCGCGATTGCTTCCGCATTCCTTCGCGCATCACGGCGTTCTGTCTGCTGAAGCGCACGCACAATCCGATCGGTTGGGAATCGAAAAGCGCTGTGGTTTTCACTGCATCCCGGATGTGACTTGACCGACAGGACAGCGGCAGTTAGGCTTTCGACGGTTCTGCTCGGCTGCGTGACTTTGCGATCGGCGCAAAGGATATCTGGATCTGAATCAAGCGATGTCAGTCCGTAGAGCACTTCGTCGGGGGAACGTTGGGAAGGGGGATCGGGATATGAAGTCTCTGCTGCGCAACAATGTGCGGGAGTACGGAAGTGGCAGTACTCCGATGCTATTTGCTCATGGGTTTGGCTGTGACCAAGGAATGTGGCGCTTTGTCGCGCCAGCGTTTGAACAAGATCATCGTGTGATCCTGTTTGATCACGTCGGTGCTGGAGCATCAGACACGTCCTGCTACAGTCGCGAAAAGTACGGAACGCTCAGCGGTTACGCGGATGACATCGTTGAGATCTGCACGGATCTGGGACTGCGCAATGTGGTGTTTGTCGGACACTCTGTCAGCGCGATGATTGGTGTACTGGCTGCGATCAAAGCGCCGCACCTGTTTTCGCGTTTGATCTTGGTCGCTCCTTCACCACGCTACATTCACGATGTCGATTACCAGAGTGCATTTACCCAGAAAGACATTGAAGGTCTTCTGGAGCTGATGGACGCCAACTTTATGGCGTGGTCCAGCATCGTGGCACCGACGATCATGGGAAATCCCGATCGTCCCGCGCTGAGCGAAGAGCTAAACGGAAGCTTCTGCCGAACCGATCACCACATCGCGAGCCACTTTGCGCGCGTGACGTTTCTGTCGGACAACCGAAGTGATCTGCCAAAGCTGTCTTGTCCTTCGCTGATCTTGCAGTGCAGTCAGGATGCGATTGCACCGGAGTCTGTCGGTGACTATCTACATCGCCACCTTGCACACAGTGCGATGCAAAAGCTGCGCGCAACCGGACACTGTCCCAACCTGAGTGCTCCTGAAGAGATGATTGCTGCGATTCGCCTCTATCTCGCCAGTCAGAACTGAGCATGCACACTTTGCCCGAATCGCAGTACGAGCTGTATGAAGAGAGCCCGTGCGGACTTCTCTTTGTCGACGGCACCGGACGGCTCGTTCACGTCAACCGGACGCTGCTCGCGTGGACTGGATACAGCAAGGAAGAGCTGCAACACAGCAGTCCCTATTCGCTGCTGCTGACCGTTCCGGGCGCACTTCTGTTTCAGACGCACTGCATTCCGCTGCTGCGCTTGCGGGGCTTCCTGAGTGAAATCTCGCTCGATCTGCGCTGCAAAGACGGTCGACAGATGCCAGTCCTGCTTGCCGCCAGCGTGCAGAAGGATGACGCAGGGAAGGAGTCCTTGGTTCGCGTTCTGTTTGCCAGTGCGCCCAATCGTCGAGAATATGAGCGTGAGCTGCTGCGTGCGCGTACGCAAGCGGAAGATGCAGCAGACAAGCTGCGTCGTATGACCGAGCAGGCGCAGCGCAAAGTGGCGGAACAGGAAGTGCTGCTGGCGTCGGTGGCGCGGATGACCAGCGGAGATCTAAATACGCCGGTCTCGATCGACTCCGAAAGCTCTCTGTTTCCCCTGGCGAGTGCGCTCGATCGGATGCGAACAGACATCTTGGAGCAGATCCGAACGCTTCAGGAACACACCGCAGAAGTGCAGCAGCTGAACAAAGAACTCCGTCGCCAGATCGAGCAGCGATCGCGTCTGCTCATTGCGTCGATGGAGTCGGATCTGGCTCGCAGTGATGCGTTTGATGAAGAGGAGACATCCACAGAGTTTCAGCCCATGTTGGCGCGCGGAGTTGTGCTAGCAGAGCGCTATCTGATCGGCGATATCTTGGGTCAAGGTGGGATGGGAACGGTGTATGGAGTGGTGCGTCTTTCCGACGGAAAACACTTCGCTGCGAAGGTCTTGGGAGACAAGCTCAGTCATCGCGCGATGGCGCGCTTTGCACGGGAAGCGCAGCTGCTGGCGCGGATCAATCATCCCAACTTGATTGACATTGTGGATGTCGATATCACCGACGATCGCGTTGCCTACATCATCATGGAACTGGTGCGCGGAAGGAGCCTGGCTGAGCTGACCCATCGCTACGGTGAGCGCGACTTCATGCTGCAGATTCTGTTACAGACCGCCCAGGCGCTGACCGCCGTTCATGCCGCTGGCGCAGTCCATCGCGGACTCGTGCTGGCTGCGTGTTCGACGTGAACTGCGTTGGCATCCGCGCGGGGGGAATCGGCAGCGAATGCAAGTCCCACATGCGTCGCTGACTGACCCGATTGGGACTGTGCAGCCAGCTGCTTTGATTAAGCCGCCTTCAAGCTGCTGTCTCGTAGATCGATGAAGCTTGCATGATGCAGCGCGGTTAGCTGTTGCGCTGTCTCTTTGATGCTGTGGTGATGCGTAAACAAGAGCACTTGCGTGGTCTTCCCAAGCTCGGAAAGCAGCTTCAGCGTTGCGCTGCTTCTGGCATCGTCAAAGTGAACCAGCAGATCATCGGCGACAAACGGAAGAGGCTCTGCGGATACGCAGTACTGCTCGATGTGAGCGAGTCGGAACGACAGAAAGAGCTGATCGCGCGTTCCATCGCTCATCGTATCGATGGCGACGCTGGTATCATCGCGCCGCTTGCCGACGAGGACCGGATTCCCTTTGTCATCGACATCGGCTTCGACTCCGACAAACATTCCTTCTGTGGTCAGCGCAAACAGCTCTCCTGCTCGCTTGATCAAGGGATCTTGCTGCTGATCGCGAACAAATGCGATTCCGCCAGTCAGCAGTTTGTGCGCGAGTCTCATGTCCAGATATCGCTCGACGATCTGATGCAGCTCTGCGGCGGACTGCTCACGCGATGCGACAGCGTGATTGTAGACCTGCTCTGTCTGAAGCTGCGACAGGTTGGCAAGACTTGCGCTTACCCGCACCGCGGCTTCTTCCATCTGCTGATCCAGACGCTGCGCATCACCTTCCAGTTCTTGTAGCGCTGCGCGCAGCTCATCCAGGGAACGGCCTCCCAACTGCTCGCGATAGAACGCCGCAGCGTGTCCATCTCCCGTCGAGAAAACTCGCTCAGCAAGCTGATGATGTCTGTCTTGCGCAGCGGCCCACTGCTCGTAGCGACTCGCAACCGCATCCAAGTCTGCGAGCTCACACTGCGCTTCTGTACGGAGCATGTGGAGCGTATGCGCTGCTTCATCCAGCTCGTGCTTGCGGACATCGCGCTCGTGCGTTCTTTGATCTAGCTGTGGTCGTAGCGCATTCCTTTCTCCGTCGAGCTTTGCGACCGCTTTCCACTTTTCTTCCACCATATGTGCCGCAGCAACCGGATCATCGGGAAGCGTCAGACCCAGACTGGGGGCCAGATCATCAAGCATCTGTCGCAGCGCTGTTTCGTCTTCATCCATTCGCGCAAGACGACGGCGCGTGTTGCGGATGCTATCAAAGACACCGTCGGCAGCTGCCCACGCCGTCACCACTTCCTGACCGTGCGCAATCGACACCTGGTCTGCCAGTCCGAGCTGCCGAGCTGCGAGCGTCCATTCCGTTTGCCAGGCCGCTTCCGCTTGAAGCCGCGCGTCCAGCTGCGCGCGTCGCTTCGTTAGCTGGGAACGACGAATGCTGAGCTGATTGGCTGCTTCACGATGACTTCGGTAGGACTCCTCATGCGCGGCAATTCGCTGATGGACACTCCGCACGCGCGCAGACAGCGAGGTCTGTGGATCTGCACGCAGACCGAGCTGCTGTTCCGCCATCGTCAGCGAGACCAGTCGCGCGCTCAGCTCTGCCTGCAGAAGCTCACACTCTGTCTTGACCCCTTCGGCGCGGCTCACCGCTTCCAGCAGATCCTTTCGCTTGCGCGCAAGCTCCTTGAGTCGTCCCAGATCCGCTTCGAGATCGGTCGCTGCGGTCCAGGTCTCCTTCCAGCGCTGCACTGCCAGCGCTGCTTTGTTCTCGAGCGCTTCCCCTGCTTGCGAGGCTGAGACCATCGCAGCCTGTGCTTCATCGCGCTGCGTTTCCGCGACCGCAAGTGCTGCAATCCGATGCGCTTCCGTCGACTTCCGATCCGCCAAGGCATCCGCACTGTGCGTCTGCTTTTCCAGCACATCGACCGCGCGATGTCTCTCGACAAGCGAAAGTGAAAGGATCGTTTGCGCATCTTCGGCCAGATACACCTGCTTGACCGGGAGCCACGCTGCCGCGCGCTCGCTTCGCGCTGCACAGATCGCGTCCTCTGTCGGCACTTCCTCCCCTTGTCGCAGTCGCGCAATCTCGCGCAGTGCGCTGTCTTTCTTGATGCGCTCTGCGGTCACGATCGCAGCCTGTCGAAGTCGCTCTGTCTCCAGCTCTGCACGCGCATCGCGCTCGCCTTGAATGATCGCTTCATCGGGACAGTTCAGCGCTCGCAGCTCACTCACTTGCGAAAAGCCCAGCGCGACGACTTGCTGCGCGATCGCTTGATCCATCCGCTCTGCTTGCGCACGCTTTGTCTGCTGCGTAGCGGCTTGCTGAGGCAAGGAATCGAACTCACTGGCCGTCACCCCGAACGGCTGATGCTGGCCCGCAAGCGTCCGATTCTGCTGTTCCTGCTCCAGCCGGGAAATCTCTGCCATGTCGTCGGAGATCTGCGACTCCAGACCCGCAATGATTGGACGCAGCTCCGATCCTTGCGCAAGCAGCTGCTGCACCTGATTCCGTACGATCTCCGATGGCATCAGCGGCTCTAGATCGGTGTGAACGGACACGCCGATTCGCTGACACAGCGGTGCAAGCTTCGCCTCTGACGTTGCCAGTTCCCGCTCTCGATTGGGTCTGTCGACACGCTGCCGCGCGATTCCTTTTGCCTTCTCTGTGATGTCGCGAATCTGCGCTTCCGCCGTCGTCCACTCCGGCGGCACAATCAGTCCTTCTACCTTGCGCGCCAAGCTGCTGCGCTGCGTCTCTGCTTCGTAAAAAGACTGCGTCGCTTGCTTGTGAACAGACAGTGCGGAACGAACCTCTTGCACAAACGCAGGACGCAGACTGGGCAGCGCTGCAAATGTCGCCAGGACTTCTTCGCTGCGATCCAGCTCCGCGAGCATCGGTACAATCCGAATCAGTCGCTCCTGCTCCAGCTTCCGTTCTCTCAGCTCGCGCTGGGCTTGTTTGCACTGAGCCAGCGCACGCTTTGCGGACTCGTATTCGCTGTTTGCTTGCTCGTAGTCTTCGCGAGTTCGCAGTCCTTCGCGGACAGCTCGTTCCGCAGACTCGAACGCTGCCAGCGACTGATAAAAGGCACGATCTGCGGACTTCCGGGGTGCAAACAGCTGACTCGCTTGCCGATCCAGTGTGCTGAGCTTGTCCACCAGCGCACGCAGACCACCGCCTGCTTCCACAATCAAGCGTCCGATGTCTCCTTCCGCAGTCAGGAGCCGCTTTCCTCCTTCGCGAAGGGACTCATGATTCAGTCCAAACAGCGCGGCAAACTTGGCGCGATCCGTGGATCCCAGCAGAGCAGCCAAGCGCTGTTCATCCACCAGCTTGCCTGTCTCATCGGTCAAGGTCTTGGACTGTCCTTTGCGCCGTCGCAGCGTCAGCAGCTCACCGCTTGATCGCTCCATCGTGGCAGAGATCCGCATCAGCTCATTTCCGAACAGCTGACCGTGCAGAGACTGTTTGGGAATCCCAAACAGCAGGTCCGAGATCGCAGACAGACAGGTGCTCTTTCCCGCTTCATTTGGTCCGTAGATCACGACAAGACCCGGCGACGCAGGGAACTGCAGCCGAAGTGACTGACAGCTTCCATACTTTTCGATGCATAGCTCGCGAAACTTCATCGCTTCTACTGTCCTTGCGCAACGAGGGAAAGTGCCAGATCGACCGCACGCTTGGGTCCTTCCGCGCGCAGACTCGCAAACAGATCGTCTATGTGTGCCGTCGCTGGCATCTTGGCCTTGATGATCGACAGCTCTTCTTCAAGCCACGCAGCCAGCTCCTCACCTTCCGACAGTCGTTCAATCGCGATTCGGATTTGACCTGCGATCGTCGGATCGGTGCTCTCTGCTTGGCGCGGAGTCTGCGTGCGAAGCTCGATCTTTTCGATCCACAGCTCGGGGGACACATGCATCGCAATCGTCTCTAGCTCTTCGCGAAGACCGGATCGATCTGCCACAAGCGCACTGTGAAGCGGAGTCTGTCCCGAGATACAGAGTCGCAGCGCCACACCGCGTCCATCCGCTGCACGTACCGCGTGCTCCAGTCGATCCCGGACCACTCCGTAGAGAGCGGAGACATCCGTGAGTTCGCTCGCATCCAGATCTTCCACAGACCATCGAATCACATCAAGGGAGTGATGCTCCACCTGGCGCACTCTGCCTTCCTCTACACTGACGATCACTGCGCCTTTGGGACCGGACTCGCGCGCATGTCTTCCTTGCAGATTCCCTGGATACACAACGTAGGGATCGGTAGACAGAATCTTGGTTGTATGAACGTGTCCAAGCGCCCAGTAGTCGTAGCGATGATTCACGAGCTGCTCGACGGTGCATGGCGCGTACACCGCATGTCCATCTTCCGCGCCCGAGCACGCTGTATGTAGAAGTCCAATGTTGAAGCGGCCCGCCGCAGGAGCCGGATAGGAAAGCGCCAGGTTTTCCGTCACATCGCGCGCAGGAAAGCTGCGGCCATGAATCACGGTGTCCAGATCTTCCAGCGTGTAAGAGCTTGCGCGCGCAGCCGACAGAATTGTCACGTTGTCTGCAAGCTGTAGACGGGACGCAAAGCGATTTTCGGCATCGTGATTTCCCAAGATCATGATGACGCGGATGTTCGCTTCGCGTAGCCTTCGCATTCTTTCGGCGAAGAACAGTCCTGTCTGATAGTTGCGCCACTGTCCGTCGAACACATCGCCCGCAATCACCACAAACTGACACGCTTGCGCTTTGGCAAGATCGATCAGGTTGTCAAAGGCGCGACGCGATGCATCATCGATGCGCGCAGCGTAGCTCGCTGACTTGCGTGACAGTCCGATGAGTGGACTATCGAGATGAAGATCGGCTGCGTGAAGGAATCGAAAGCTGGGCATCTGCAAGTCCTTTCCTGATCGCGCAAAGACGCTCATCAGCGACGATGGAATCGACGTTCCTGGCTGCGCATCAAGATGGCGTCACACTACGTGAGAGCCTTCCCGAATTGCAAGCTGCGCGGAGTATCCAGCCTGTGCCGCTGCGCTTGTTGGATCCGCTGTCCGTGCCAGATCGTTCGCGCACGCACTGCCACGATGGGGGGAAGCGGCTCGCTTTGAAACCGTCTGGGGGACGATCCATCGCGATCTCAAGCCGGGGTATATTGCTTAACAGATTTGCGTCGAGAAAATTAATGTTTGATGGCT
>CALMML010000035.1 GCA_937868485.1 uncultured Myxococcales bacterium
ACAGGCTGTGTGGCTGGCCCAGGGCGCCGACGTGGAAGCAGCCGAGGAGTTCCGTCGCTGGTAACGCAACCGCTCGCTGCTGCGACAGCACGCTGGTGCGAAACACGTACAGGCCCAGCTGCTCGGGATGAAAGCGACCGCGCGCGCGAACATCGACGCTGCGCTGGGTCTGTTCAAACGGTGTTCCAATCCGATCGAGCGCGTCGAGTCGGTGCAAGCTGGTCGTCGCCAGGCCAAGAGGCCGAGGGCTATTTATGTGCTGCGACGTCACCACCAGCGACTGATACTCGACGGCGTGCGCAGGCCAGCCCGTGACATCTTGGGCCAGCGCGGGCAGCGTCGCCAGCGTTCCTTTTCGTCGTCGATACCCGAGCGTGTTGGCCGTAAACGCGCGCGCATTCACTGCGTGACGCAGCCGCGCCCCGATGACATCGCCCAGATACGGCACCGCCCACTCGTCGCAGGTCTCGATGAACCAGTTGTCATACAGCCGGGCAATGTCCGACTCTATAAGCGACAGCTCTTCTTCGAGCAGCGACAGCAGCGCTCGCAGCGGCTCCCCTTGCTGCGCATCGCGCAGACGATAAATCACAGGCAATCGGGCATAGAGTCGCTCACAGAGCGCTCGCACAGATGCAACCTGGCTCATGACAACACCCCCACACTGTCGTCGTCCAGCACAAGGATCAGGATCTCGGCTCCAGCGCTGCGCCCTGCGCGATCGATCCGCGCCGGGGCCGCTGGTAGCAGCAGTCGTCGCTGCGGCGGTTCATCCTGAAAGTGCAGTGCCAACAACAGCGCGCCCTGCACACCAGACACCGACTGCACCACGTCGAGCACCTCTGCCGCTCGCACCGACTGCGCAAAGCCTCGCGCCGCAAAGGAAAACGTCTGCGCAAGCTCCGCCTTCACCGCCGCACACACCGATTCAGGCACGTAGCGAGGGTCCACCGACAGCCGCAGCGTCAACCGAAACAGCCGAGGCTGATAGTCATCCAGCAGCAGTGGCTGCGTCGGGTCGCCCAGCGTCAGCAGCGTCTCGCGCAGCCCTTCACACAGCGGCGAGCTGCGCTCAAGCGGCTCGCCATCATCCGTCGCCACCGTCAGATGCACCGCGACCGCACCCGCCGCTCGCACCGACGTCGCTTGCGCCTTGGCAATGCCCGGATAGCTCTTGGCCATCGTCTCGTGATCGCGCAGCGACACCGCGCGACCCAGCGTCGCCACCGACTGAGGCAGCTCGCTCACCAGCTCCTCGGGCGATGACTCAGCCGCCGCCCCCGACGAAGGCAGCGGCTGACTGACGCTACGCAGCCCGAGAGGTCGAGACAGCAGCACTTGCAGGCTCCCCGCCGCAAGCTCACCGTCTGGCCCACTACCGACACGATAGCTGGCGACGACGTTGTCTTGGCCACTCGGCAGCCGCGCACCGTGCGTTCCGTCGCCAAACATCACGCTGACCTGGCCACTGCCAGACCGATGGAGCACGTAGCAGCGACTGCGTCCGTCTTGCGCCAGCAGCGAATCGACCTCTTGCCACAGCACGCCACCGACGCGAACCGTCAGCGAGCTACGAATCCCTGTCTCACCCGGCAGGTACGTCAGCGGCCCTTCTTTGAGCGCAAACTGCTGATTGGCCTGCCCTGCGTCTCCGCTGCCTAAAACCTCTTTGGCGACCGTTTTGCCATGGGTTGCAGGTGCGACATTCGCACAGACCGAAACGCTGCTCCTCGTTCGTTCTGACGCGAGTGGAGCGGCAAAATACACAGAGGTATAGCCTCCACGATGCACCACCTGCGCCAAGGTCACGATCTCGCTGCTCGTCACACCGCTCTGCGCGGCATGCTCACCCGTCACCAGCAGCGGCTGTCCGACTTGCAGACCCAGACACAGCCCTGATAGCTCGACGGAGTCACGCACCGGACGGTCATCCGTCGAAGGCACCACTGCACACAGCGCCAGCGCTTCGCTTTGTAGATGAACCACGCTGTCGCGCACAAGGAACTTGGTGCTCTGCGCCAAGGTCAGCGCTTGGCTGGAACCGCTCAGCTTGATGCCGGTGCTGCGCGCCGTCGTGCCGTAGCCGCGTACGGTGGTGTGGCTGACGCTGCCGACGCTGTAGCTACGATATCCGACTGAGCCAGCGATCAGGATCGTGCTGCCTGCCGTCAGCTCACTCGCGCTGCGGTCCAAGTACAGGTCGCAGCTTGTCGTCGCGCTGTAGAGCTGCCCCCACGAGTCTTCCCAGATGCTGCGCTTGTTGCGCGTCACCGTGCTGCTGCTCGTCGCGGTCTCGTCCCAGCTACTGCTGCTGTCGGCATATAAGTCGGTGCCACGCAGGTACGCGGAGTCCACCTTGGGCAAGCTGCTCCACGGGGCTGCGCCGGAGCCAAAGCAGCTACACTGCTGACGATACGCCGTCACGCTCCCCGTCGAAGAGTTTGCCAGCACCGACGCCGTGATCTGCTCGACTTGTTGCGCGTCCCAGCCTCGCGTTGCAATCGCCGAAGACAGGGTCAGATGATCCCACGAGCGCCCGAGGATGTGCTCGCGCACCACCGACTCGCTCAGCACACGCGGCAGGCTCGACGGGTCGCCACTTGGTAGGCTTGCACGCGGTGCCAGTCGAACCGAGGGACCGTCGACCACCTGAAACGTCACCTCGGTCAACAGCAGGCTCTGATCGCGGCGCAGCGCTGTCACTTGCAGCGTCGAGCTATCACCCAAGCGCAGCAGCGATCCGACTTGCAGTCCCGTGCTCTGTCCCTCCAGGCGTAGCGTCGTCACCACCGAGCCTGCACTCGCCAGACTGCTCGACAGCAGCGTCTGCGGCTGATCCAGCCGTGGCAGTAGCTGGTTGAAGTCGACACGCGCCGTCAGATCCGTGCTCGTCTCAAAGATCTGCGGCAGCTTGGTCCCGACGGGAACGCTCATCACTTGGGTGCCCGCTGGAATCGATACCTGCGTCGGCATGCTCGCTGCGTCATCCACCACAAAAGCCAGGTGTGTCGATGCTGACAGCGCGGGCTGCGCTCGATAGCCAAGACCCTGCGACAGATAGCGCAGCGACAGGCTCTCCGTCGCGGTACGTAGGTACGCTTCGTGGGCAAAGCGCTCTTGATAAAACGTCAGCACATCCAGTGCCGCCGACCACGCGTCGAGCAGCGCCACCACCGGCTCTCCATCCGCCAGCGACGTCAGCGCCGAAAGCGGAGTCTTTCCCTTCTGCGGCCCACTCGCAATCGCTTGCTTGGCCAGCCGCGTCTTCATCCGCAGCAGGCTCTGTCCGTGTGTCGTCGCGCGATAGAAGATTGTCGACTGCCCAGGTCGATTGACCGAGTAGTCCGGCGTAGCGAGCTTCTTGTCGTCGCTCATGGTCGTCCTCCGATCAGAAGCTCCAGCGTGCCGCGCGCTTTGTCGGTGGCGAGGTTGTCCACCAAAGGCAGCTCGCACGGACGCATCACCAGCACATCGCCATCACGCCCTTGGGGATCGCCGTAGCGACGGAAGCGAACCGGCTCGACCCACTGCACGCCGCGCACGCGCATCGCCTCGCGAACCAGCTGCGACAGATACACCGGCTGCCCCAGCGTCTGACGGTCTGGATGAAAGAAGCCCGGCGCAGCGTCACGGCCTGGGCCAAGCGCCGCATACAGCGACGTCAGCACGTCGGACCGAAAGTGCCCCGGCTGCACGCCAAGCAGCAGCCGAATGTCGAGCGGAATCCGCACCGGCTCGACGATACGCAGCACATGCCCGGCCATGCGAAAGCGATCCAAGTACGCAAGCAGTCCGTCTGCAAAGCGCTGATCCAGCGCGAGCCCGCCGTGCCGAACCACCGTGAGCACCGTCGTGTAGAAGCTGCCGGTGTAGCGACGCGTGACCAGGACATCTCGCACCGTTGGATAGCGCTTGGCGATGCGAATGTAGTCATCGCTGCTGACCGCGCGCTCTTGGGTCCGAAAGTGATGCGGGGCCAGCAAACGAACCTGCTCAATCGACTCGGGCGCACGGCCAAAAGCGGCAGGCAGTGGATTGCGAATCGACACAAGTCCCGTAAGTGCGCTGGCAATGTGACCGAGCGACTCTGCGCCGATGTTGCCAGCGACACCGCAGCCCACGCGATAGCGCGCCCGCAAGCGACCCGTCGCACGCTGACCCTGCACACCGTCGCCAAAGCGCAGAAACGTCCGTCCGTCGTCTTCCGACTCGACCACGAAGTCACGATCATGCGCACCACTGCGCAGCAGATCCCGACGCGCCAGCCATGGCGCTCCGTCTTCGTCCGACAGCGAAATCACCGGACGCAGCAGCGTGTCTGGCCCAAGCGCTGCGCTCATCGCATCCGCCGCCGCGCCACTTGGGTCAAACAGCACCGGCTGTCCCGATGACATCACCAGCGTCTGCCAGGTCAGTGGTCCATCAGCAAGCTGCGGTCTGCGACGATCGCCGTCGGTGTAAAGCGACTCCTCGTCTGGCAGCGAGTAGCCGTGATCCGCCAGCACCACGTTTCCGACGATGCGTGCTCGCTCCGCAGTCAGTGCAAACGGCAGTGCGTCCGCCGCACCAAAGCCAATCCGCACCACACGCTGTCCGCTCGGGTTTTGGAACACGTCGACGCTGGTTAGGCGCACCGGATGCCGTCGAGCCAGCGCAACTGCCGTCGCTGCGGGCTCTGCACTGTCTTCAAAGACCAGGACATCCCCAGCGGTCAGCGCCAGCGTCCCCGCCGCATCCAGCAGCACCGCCGACTGAGCCCCCACCGCCAGCGCGCCATAGCCCGGATCGATTGACAGCACGTTGTGCGCACTGCGCAGCGAGAGATCGTGTGTCGTCTCAAACACCAGCGCACCACGACTGCGCAGGCTCGGAATCTCTTGCGGAAGCACCACAGCAGGCTGGCCATCGATGCGCGTCATAAGCACAGTGCCTCGCGGCAAGGTCGCACCGTCGGCGCTCGCAGTCACACAGACGCTGACCCACACCCGCGCGTTGCAGCCATCGTGCATCGCATAGTCCAGCTGCCGAGCATGTCGCCGCACCGACGTTCGCAGCCGCGCCGTGGACAGATAGGACTCTGTGACCACCGCGTCTTGATACAGGCTCAGCTCATCGGCGGCACTGGCCAGCAGCTCGACCAGCGTTGTGCCCAGATCCGCTGGATGTCCAGTCGCCGCATCTGGGCTTAGGCTGGCCAAGCGATCCAGCATCAGCCGTCGGAAGCTGGCAAAGTCGCGCGTCAGATAGTCCAGCGTGGGCCCGCTGCCGCTCTGTTCGTCCTGGCTCATTGCAGACCTCCCAGCGAGCCACTCGATCCAGTGCTCGACTGCTGTCCCGACGCAAGGTCGGTCGAAAAGCGCGTAAGCTGCTGCTGCTGCGTGCGCTGCACCACGTACTGCACCGTGATCGTCACCGTCGAGTCTTCGACTTCCACCGCCACGGCCTGCACCATCACCAGATCCGCCAGCCAGCGCTGAAGCGTCGCCTGCACGCTCGCTTGCAAGGCCGCTTGTAAGACATCTCCACCCGGTGAAAACACCATCCCGAGCAGTCCGCTGCCGAAGTCCGGTCGATTCACGCGCTCTCCCGGCGTCGTCAGCAGCACTTGTTCCAGCAGATCCCGCACGTATGCGTCTTCGCTGCTGTCTGCGGTGGCGGTACTGCCACGGCTACCCATGTGAAACGGAAAGCGAATCGCCATGGTTACGTCCCCTGTACGCGAGAAGGTGTCGGCGTCACAATCGGCGGCACAGGCACTGGCAGACACTGTCCCGGCGATGTCGCCAGCAGCGCAGGAACACCGCCAATCCACACCCGCAGCGCGGGCATCGGCCACATCACGGCTGCGCACATCGGTCCTGCGGTGGGTGGATTTTTGCAGCCCACCACTTGGTACTGGTCTCCGGCGGTGGCGAGCGGCTGTCCAGCCGACGTCACGCGCCCGTTCTTGCTCACAATCAGCACCACACCCGAGTGCGGACACGTCACCTGCGCAGTTGTCGTCAAGACAGGAGTCGGCATTACGTCACCATCAGCCCATCGTTGTTGATCATCACCACCGAGCCATTCATGCGAATGCTCGCGCCTTGTGCGGTCGAAAGCTCAATCCCAACCGGGCTCACCACCAGGCGATTTCCCGTCGAGCTTTGCAGCGTAATTCCCGAAGGAGCGACCTCTACCTTGTCCCCGGTCAGCGTCTGAATCAGCGCGCCCTTGCCAGGAGAGATCTGCATCACATCACCGGCCACCGTCGTCAGCTTGATTCCGCCTACGCCCGGCGTGTCATCCAGCACAATCGAGTGTCCGCTCGCGGTCTGCAGGACTGTCTGTAGCGGTGCAATCGCAGAGGGAGCCGTTCCCGTTTTCCAAAATCCTCCGCACCAGATCGGACGCTCTGGGTCTCCCTGTTCAAACTCCACCCAGACACTTGCGCCAATCTGTGGCAACGCGAGCAGTCCGCTGCGTACCCCCACCAGCGGCAGACACGGCTCCGCCCAGCCGCTTACCCCATCTTTGTAGACCGCAGGAACCTGGACCAAGATTCGTCCCCGACGCTCTGGATCCAAGACGTTTACGACCAGACCGCGATGCTTTCCAAAGAAGCTCTGTTTCTCTGACATCACATCACCACCGGGGTTACAGAGCCGATTCCTTCTCGGCTCAAGGTGAAGCTCTGGGAATACGCACCCTTGCCAATCTGGTGCCGGACCTTGGACACAACGTAGTAGCCATCAAAGGAGTAGCCAGCGCCGGTCACTCCGATGAGCGAGCGCGGCTTGAGGATGCTTCCGTAGCGAACCGTATCGAGCGTTCCGGTGGCCTCTACGGATGAAGAAACAGAGCGCGCTTGCATCGCCGATGCCGCCACAAACGCACGCGACACACTCCGTGCAGACAGATCCCGATCAAAGCGCAGCTTGGATGCAAAGGTCGGTACAGCGGCCAGCGGAGGCACCGCAACATACGGTGCGCCCATCACCGGCACCGCCAGCGGTGAGCCCGTAGGAAACGATCTGCCTTCCACCCAGGTTGCTTGTGAGCCATCCTGACGAACCGACAGCGCCGTGACATTGCTGCGCGCTCCCATATCAACCCGCAGCGGTGTAAGTGGTACCGACAGCCGCGTGTCCGGTCCGAAGTACGCCAGGTTCTTTCCAAAGCCCATTGGCTCTACGTAAAAGACAAAGTTGTTGTCTTGTGCGAGCCTCCGCAGACAGCGAAGGTCCGTCTCACGCTGGAGCGGAATCCGCTCCGTGGGCAGCGGTACATCCGGGGTTACAGACACCGCAGGAATCAGTCCAAACGCCAGATAGCGCGCCAGGATCATCGTCGCAATCACCGAGTCGGGACAGCCCGGATAGCTCATCACCACATCGGCGCGATCGAGCAGCATGCTGACATCGCGTCCGGTCACAGTGAAGCGACTCTGTCCGGGCTCTGCGCTCGGCTGAAGCTCGCGATGGGTGATGACGCCATCACAGAGCCACTGCGGCAGCGCCCCCATCATCACTCCAATCACCACCCGCGAACCCACCGCAAGCTGCGGATTGCGCAGCAGATCAAACTCGCCTCCTGCACTCTTTTCCGCACGCAGCGTCAGCTGAAAGCCGCCGGTATCATCGGCGCTACGCTCTACTTCCAGCTGTTCAATCGCCGATAGGAGCGCATGCGAGGTCGGCAGCGGCACCGGCCCCGCCCACAGTATCAGCCGCAGTCCAAGCAGATTGGCAAGCACAGCATCCCCCCGATGATTCGCCCCGCGTCATGCAAACATGCCAGCGTCTACCCCTACAGTCCCGACAGCGCGATGCGAATCCTTCTGCGCACGGTCAGTAGCTCACGCGGATGCAGCACGGCATTGGCATCCAGCAGTCGATACGCTTGCAGCGGATCTCCGTAGCTCAGCGCTGCAATCTGATCGAGCCGATCGGTCTCTGTCACGATGTGCTCGGTCAGCGTGGTCTGCGTCGCGATCTGCGGCACAAAGCGACGCCGAAGATAGCGAATCGTCTGTCCGTTTTGCTGCATCTGTGCCACTTCCACGCTGTCGTAACGGCTTCCTGGTTCCAGCATCCCAAGCTCCCTGCGCTGTGACTGGCAGCAGACAGTCCTCGCGAACCCTGCTGCTCGGTTCAGTAGACGGTGAATCGGACTCCCTTACAGGATTCCTTTTATCGCCTTGCCGATGACTCCCATGTTGAGCCCAAGCGAAGCAGCGGCACTCTGGGTTGCAGACACCGCAGCCGATACCGCCAGGACTTCCCGCTGCAAGTGACCTGCCATCGACAGCATGCCACCCACCGACCACATGCCCAGGTCTTCGTAGGTCAGCACCTTCAGTCCCAAGCTCACCTGCGCCCGCAGCGGGTTGAGGGCTCCATCGAACTGATCTTCTGTGATCGTAAACGACTCGATCTTGACCGGCACCACGCGACGAGTCCCCCACACCAGCACCGTCAAGACCGGCAGCGGAGGAATCAGCTCGATCACCCCAAAGCGCGCAAGCGCAGCATTGGCCAGCATCCGCGCAGCACTCGGATACAAGATCATCTCCAGCGCAGCCAGCGAAGGATAGATTCCGCTCGCCAAGCGCAGCCCACTTGAGCGCTCTGCTTGGTCACCTGCATCAAGCAGAATCTCTAGCTGAATCGTCTCACCTGGCGGACCTTTGAGCCGCAACAGATCCGAGCTGCCCTGCCCCATCGTGGTTGCACTGAGCGTGCGAGTCAGCCGCTCCGGGTTGTACTGAAACGGAATCAGCATCGGACCATGAATCAGCGCCCCTTTGCGTAGCGGAGGCAGGTTCGAGATTCCGTTTGCAACATCAGCCGCTGCGGAAGAAAGCCAAGAGGACGCACTCATGGTTGCTCCTTCGATCCGAAACCCGACGAAAAAGACGATGGAGAAGGCTGTATGACCGCGCTCTGTCGCTCCTTGTGCGCCCCCATCACGCTGCGCATCACGGCGGCAGCCAGCTCACTTCCCAGCTGTGCAGAGCGCGCGGAGCGACTTCCCACACTGACGCCACTTGTCAGCTTGCCAGCGTCGATGCGCTCGACCTCGACATCCGGCAGCGCTTGCAGCGTAGACAGCACCTCTGGACGCAGCAGCAGCGCGTGAAGCGCCTGGGTCAGCTGCTCCGACAAGTCCGCAGCGGGTGTGACTCCGTCCATCCACACTTCATCAATCGAAAGGACAATGCGCGTCGTCATACCCAGCCTCGCGTCTCTGACTCGCTGAGCGGTCGCTCGCTCTTTTCATACTCGCTGCGCGCCGCCTGCAAGATGTCCTGCATCGTGACCGGACGCTGCGCAGACACCGCCAAGAACGCTGCACACAGCGCGATGTTGCGAATCTGTCCGCCCGTCACGCTGAGCCGCGACAGCTTGTCAAACGACAGTCCCTCGGTTGGCACCGAAGAGGGAAACGCGCGTCGCCACAGCACAGCCCGCTGCGGAGCATCGGGAAACGGAAACGGCACAATGAAGCGGAGCCTGCGCAGAAACGCACTGTCGAGCGCCGAGCGCAGGTTGCTGGTGAGCAGCGAGATCCCTTGATAGGACTCCATCCGCTGGAGCAGATAGCTCACTTCCATGTTGGCATAGCGGTCGTGGCTGTCTTTGACTTCGCTGCGCTTGCCAAACAGTGCGTCCGCTTCGTCAAACAGAAGGACCGCGCCGCCCTCTTCCGCTGCATCAAAGACCCTGCGCAGGTTCTTTTCCGTCTCGCCGATGTACTTGCTGACCAGCTGCGACAAGTCGATGTGATAGAGGTCAAGCTGTAGCTCGTGCGCAATCGCCTCGGCAGCCAGGGTCTTGCCAGTGCCGCTCTGCCCGACCAGCAGCGCCGTCACACCGAGCCCTCGCTGCGAAGCGGTCGCCATGCCCCAGTCGAGATACACCGTCGCTTGGTGTCGCTGATGCGCCACCAGTTGCTTGAGCATCGCCAGCTGCGCAGGCGGCAAGACCAAGTCGTCCCACGTCACACGCGGAATCACCCGGCGCGCCAGATCATCCAGGTGAGGCCGAGCCTGCTGCCGACACGCATGCCACAGCGACTGCGACAGCGGCTCGGTGCTGCCTTGCGCCCACAGACAGGCCGACGTCATCGCGGTCCGTCCCAGGCGAAAGTGCTGCGCCAGCTCCAACAGCAAAGAGGAGCCCCCCGGACCGAGCGCTGCATCGAGCTGCGCGGACTGCTTGGCCAGCAGAAGCCGTAGCTGCTGCGCCCGCTCCGCTGTGGACAGCTTGGGAACTTCCAAGCTCACCCTGCGCCGCACGCCCATCCGCAGCGGGGCCGGACTGCTCAGCAGGACAAGACCTGGCAGCGCATCCGCAAAGCGCAGCGCACCGCGCACGCACTCCAGCGAGTCCCCGTCTTCTATGCAGACATAGACCGCCAGCGGAAGCAGGTGCTGTTCCCGCACACACAGCGCAGTCAGCTTCTCGCGCTCACCGTGCGCGCTGGCTGCCTCGTGAAGGTCCACAGCCCGCAGCCGATACAGCCACAGACCCAGATCCTGACAGACCGCTTGTGCCACCGCGTCACGATCACCGACGTCCCCGCCAAACAGAGACAGCACTGGAAGCTCGGCACTCACTTCCTTTTGCAACAGGAGTCCCAGCTGCTCGACGAGCTGACGCAGCGAAGGCGCAAGCCCGGCCTGCGTATCGTCTGCTGGCTCACGATGGGTCCGCAGCTCCCCAAGCTGTGACAAGCGATGATCCACGCGCTCCACGCCGATGAGAAAGTGCAAGATGCGCTCATCGAGCCGCAGCGTGCTCAGCGTCAGCGTATCCCCACCCCCCACTTCCAGTAGACGGGCCTGACGCAGCGGCGACTCGGGAAGCAGCGCCGTCAGCTGGGGCTCGGGCAGCACCGACAGCGCCAGCGAAAAGGACGGAATCGAGCTGCCAGACAGAAGCAGACACAGGCTCCGAAACGCTGGGTCTAGCTCGACGCCGACGCACAGCAGGATCACATCACGCTCAAAGGAGGACAGCGCAAACGCCGCACACAGGTGCGAAAGCGCAGCGTGAAACGTCTGGTCCGGCGCGCCAAGCTGGGCCTGTTCCTGTGCGAGCTGCCGCGCGACATCCGCGAGCAGCGGCGTACTGTCTGCCGAACGTCCCCGTGCAAGCGCCGCGTCGTACAGCGTCTTCTTGACGCGCAGCAGAGCGGCTTGCAAAATGCGCTGACAGACGGCAGGCCAGGCTGCCTGCTGCTGCGCGGGATCATGATGAGCCCAGTCGTTCATCGCTCGCCGTCCCCTGCCAAGGTTCCCAGCGACAGCTTCACCTGCGCAGGCGCTGCCATTTCGGACCCCGGATGCTCGTGATCAATCAGGACGATTCCCACCCGATAGACCACCGACAGCCGGTACTTCACTTGAAAGGTGCCCCACAGGCGGACCATCTCTTCGCTGCTCATCACATGCGGAACGATGCGGACGCGATCGCCGGACTGGTGCAGATCACTCACGGTGCCGCGCATCGCCTCTTCAACTTCCTGCGCATCCAGCGTGGGGTTTGAGTGCAGCAGGCTCATCACCCGACCGAGCAGCCGCTGGCTCAGCAGCTCACTTGTGTTTCGTCCATAGAACGTCACCAGATAGAACAGATCGAGCGCCAGCGCCGGCTTGCGTCCCGCTTGGCCCCGTCCGTCCAGGTTGCGTCCCGGAGCGCTCGGCTGCACTTGGTACAGAAACAGGTTGACCTGGCTGTGATCTTCGGCCAGACCCGCCTTGTCCGGTGGCAGCGTTGTGACCAAGGTATCCGATAGCTCGCTGGTCGTCTCTCCGGGCAGCGCGGCGGTGACAGCCCCCAAGCGACTGCGCAGTGCAGCGGTAACAGCCGTGATCGACAAAGAGTTGCTCATCGTCTACCTACTTCCCTTTCGCCCCAGCAAGAACGCCAGCGAGCGACAGCGTCGGACGAAGCTCTGCCGGAGCGCTGCGTGCAGCCTGTACCACCTGCGGACTGCGCACCTCGATCCGACCAATGCGAATGTGAACCTCGGGCGGCGCGGCCTTCTGTCCACTGACCCCGCCGCTCGCAGGCTGTAGCCAAGCGCCCGCAGCAGATGGGTCCAGCGCAGCCGCATGGCGCCGCGCAGCCTCCGTACGCTCCCCGAGAGCCGCTGTGGGTTCCCGTACAGCGGAGGCTATGCGCGCATCCGTACGACGGTCAGGCTGTGAAGCCAACCGCTCATCGCCCCCCACAGCCGATGGACCCCGTACCTCCGATTGCTGATCGTCTGAAACAAACTGCTGCGCTCGTGAAACAAACTGCTGATCTCGTGAAACAAACTGCTGACTTGATGAAGCACGTTGCTGATCTCGTGAAACAAACTGCTGACTCGACTCCGGGCGCGGCTGACTCGACTCCGGGCGCGGCTGAC
>CALMML010000036.1 GCA_937868485.1 uncultured Myxococcales bacterium
ATCTACTTGAACTAGCGCGCGGTGTGCGTGCGCAGCGGTGGTCGCTTAGGGAAGGTCCTCGGCGGTTCGACGAGCAGTTTTCGCTGCAAGGCACGCGCTACTTTTCGCTGACGCTGCCGCTTGCGCCGGGACGCTATCGCTATGGATTTCTCGTCGGAAATGAGCTGTTACTCGACGACTTAAATCCGCACAGTGAGTTCGGCGAGCATCCGCTGTGGAGCGACTCGAATCCGTACGAAGCAGAGTGGTCGATCACGGACTTGACGGACTGTCGGCTGGCGACGCTGTCGGTGGCGCAGCTTGCGACGGAAGACAGCAGCTCGCTTGATGCCAAGGACGGACGGCTGCGCGTCGAGTTTCGACTGATTCCCGGTGTGGTGGAGGCAAAGCTTGCGTCGCTGTCCGCGCAGGTCTTGTATAACGGACAGCCTCTTGCCGACGCAATTCCGACGGTTTCGCAGCCGACGGATGATCAAGCTGTCGTCGAGCTACAGCACCTGCCGAGCGGAAAGTATCAGGTTGCGCTTCGTGCAAAGGATGCGGTGGCGGGACGCTCGCTTGCTGCGACGGCCCATGCGGTGATCTCGCCGCGACGGATGCCCGGTCAGACCTGGCTGCGCAGCGACGAAGACAGACAAGACACCGTGCTGTATCACGTCCTGATTGATCGCTTTCGCGGTCCGTCGGGCGCGCTGCGTGCTCCGTCACAGCCGGGACGACGTGCAGGCGGAACGCTGGGCGGTGTCGCGTCGGCGATTGAGTCGGGCTACTTCGAGTCGCTCGGGGTGACGACGCTGTGGCTGTCTCCGCTGTATCAGAACGCGCCAGGACTTCAGCGAGGCCGCGACGGAAACTACTACGAGTCGTATCATGGCTACTGGCCGACGGAGCCGCGCAGCGTCGAGCCAAAGCTGGGAAGCCCGCAGGAGCTGTCCGCGCTGTCTCAGCTTGCGCACCGTCACGGACTGCGGGTGATCTTCGATGCGGTGCCAAACCATGTGTTTTCGGGGCATCCGTACTATCGCGATCATGGGCGCGCATCGCCAGCCAGCCAGCCCGATCCGCTGCGAACGTCGTGGTTTTCTGACGGTCCCACTGCCTGTGTGTGCGGAACGACGGGCTGCGGCTGGGGCGAGCGGATCGAGGACTGCTGGTTTGATAGCTTCCTTCCCGACGTAAACCTGCGCAATCCCGAGGCGGCCCATCAGCAGCGTGATGATCTGCTGTGGTGGCTTCAGCGCTTCGATCTCGACGGGATGCGGATCGACGCGGTGCCGATGATGCCTCGCGGGTTTACGCGGCAGGTGGTGCAAGCTGTGACGGAGCAAGCGACGCGCGGCGGTCTGGATCTGCTGATCGTCGGTGAAAACTACACCGGACCGGGTGACGGAGGCCGCTTCGAGATTCGCAGCTTCCTGGGGGATCGGTTCTTTGGCCTGCACAGTGCGTTTGACTTTCCGCTGTTCTGGGCGACGGTCGATGCGCTGGCCAAAGACCGGATCGCGCTGTCCGACTTGGAACAGCAGGTGGCACTGAGCGAGAAGGTGTACGGCGGATCCGGCGCGGTGATGGCGCACATCGTAAACAACCACGACACGGCGCGGTTTGTGTCGGAAGCGGCGGGCAACGCGGGAAATGATCCGTGGAACGCGCCGCCTCCGCAGCCAACGGACAGAGAGCCGTATCAGCGACACATGCTTGCGCTGACGCTGCTGCTGACGCTGCCGGGCATGCCGGTGCTGTATTACGGCGATGAAGTGGGACTTGCGGGGGCGGGCGATCCAGACTCGCGGCGCGTGCTTCCCGATGTGATGTTGGGCGGACTCCCAAGCGACCAGCGAGAGGTCTTGCTGCACACCCAGCGACTTGGGCAGCTTCGTCGCTGTCTTCCTGCGCTGCGGCGTGGCGTGCGTGCCGTGCTGCAAGCCGGACGGGATTATTCGATTGCGCTGCATACGCGCAGCGGTGACAAGGACGTGGCGATCTCGGTGCTGTCGCGTACGCAGGGAGAGCGGCTGGTGCAAGTGAGCGGAATCCCAACCGGACGATATCGCGATGTCCTCAGCGGTGAGACGCTGGAAGTACGCGGCACAGAGCCAGCAGGAATCACGCTGCGTGCGCTGCGCAGTGCGGTGTTTGTGTCCGAGGGATCGAGCTGTCGTTAGGAAAACACGATGCCGGTGAGCGTCTGGTTGATGTGTCCCAGATAGCTCTCTCCGTTTGAGTGCAGACCTGCGTGCGGAATGCTAGACAGCGCGCTGTGATACGCCGCTTCCAGTCCTTTGAGCTGCACTTCGATCATGCGGTATGCGCAGTTAAACAGAATCGCTGCGCGGGGTGGCACCCCAAGCGGCTCTGTTGCGGCGGTAAATGCCGTCGCTGCGTTCTGAACGATGTCGCCCGCTGTCATCAGGTGCAGACGCATTCCTTCCAGCACCGCGCACGCAAAAAACAGCGAAGATCCTTCGGGCCGAACCACGCTTCGCAGCCACGGCTGTCCTTCGATCATCAGTCCAAGCGGATTCGCCAACAGGTGTGGGAATCCCAGCTCGCTCACAGAGACGCCCACAATCTGACAGTAGCGGTCGACGGCCTTTTGTCCGTCTAGCTCATGAATCAGTCGCTTGCTGGGATCTGCTTTGGTGACTTCCACTTCAATCGGCGACGCGGTGAAGTGACACGTCTTGAGGATCGCAAACGGACGCACGGGACGCAGCAGCATCAGCGCACAGGCATTGTGATGAAGCTGTCCTGCGGCATAGACCCAGGTTCGATGAAAGCGGATGCGGTCTCCTGCAGAGCCTCCGACAAACGGAATCAGTGGTGCGATGTGACCCAGTGACTCGTTGATTCGCTCTTCCTGACCGTTGGCTCCTTCGAGCAGTCCGAGTCCAACCCAGCGTGAAGCGGGCAGCTCCGCAAGAGGCTGACCAAGCTGCGTGCTGAGCACTTCCGCCGCTGCGTGGATTCCGTGTTCGACGCCGTCATCCAGCACCGCGATCGCAGAAGCCACTTCAGAAAGGATGTCTTCACCCAGCGAAAGGACGGCCACTCCGCCGGTTCCGTAGTCGCGATCCGTAAACTCTCCGTTTGATGAACAGCCCGCGATTTGTGCGGTTGGGAACTGCTGCGCGAGCGTTTGTCCAATCAGCGCGCCATCATGTTCTACCGTCGCAAAAAACACGATGAGTCGCGGCGTGTGTTCACCAAGCTGCGACACGATTTCTTGTGCGGCTTGGGCGGAGTCAGACTGCGCAGAATACGCGCTGCGAGGCTTCGGTTCTGCGCTCATGGTAGCTCTCCTTCGATGCGGACTCCCAGCTTGTGAAGTGCAGCATGAACCTTTCGCAGCAAGGCCAGATCCTGATTCTGATCCGCGCGAATCCGTCGCAGATTGACTCCTGTCTGCAAGATGACGCGGGTGTTGATGATCATAAACTCAGTGGGAACCGCAAGCTTTGTACGAACTGCTTCCGCCAGTGCTTCCAGTGTCAGGATCTGTGCCATTCGTCACTTCCTGCGCTGACTTCGTGTTCAACGGATGAGTACTTTCCAAAGCGCGCTCGTAAGCTCGTGAGCTGCTCTTTGAGATCGCTCAGCACGCGCTGTTCTTCCTGCAAGCGCGCTGCGTGATCTTCCGGTTGAGCATCCGGTGCAGAGTCACGAGAGGACGCTCTTTTATCAATGGATCGCAGCAGGTGCGTGATCTCGGCCAGGTGATCGATGATGCTCGCGCTCTCTTCCGCGCTGCGCCGGATCACGCTGAGCGCGTCCGCTGCTTCCTGCGTTCGCAGCACACATCGCTCGACAGAGTTGTCGGTGGACTTCATCTGTCGAACCGCTTCCAGAGACTCTTGTTGCAGGCTCCCAATCAGCTTCCGAACATTGCGCGTGGCGCGCTGGGTCTGTTCCGCAAGGCGGCGAACTTCTTCGGCGACGACGGCAAATCCGCGACCGTGATCTCCCGCGCGCGCTGCTTCAATCGCTGCATTGAGCGCGATCAGTCGCGTCTGATCGGCGATCTCCTGAATCAAATTGACGATTCCTTCAATACCGGCAGAGCGCGTCTGAAGCTGATCCACCGTCTCGGATGCATGCTGCACAGTCAGATACACATCCGAGATCATCTGCTGTACGGACTCAACGGCAGACACTCCGCTTGAGGCGTGTTCCATCGTCGTTGCGGTGTGTACCTGCGCTTGCGCGACGCCTTCCACCAGCCGACCCAGTCGATCTTGCTGCGCGCTGCGCAAGGACTGCTGATCGGACGCTACTTTGCGGGCATCTTCGACGCGATGCGCAAGCTGCGAGAACACATCATCGACCAAACCAAGCGCGCTGCGACCACTCTGTAGGTCATCCAGGTGCGTACGTTTCTGCTGTTCTGCGACGCCGATGGCTAGCTCCAGCGGAGACAGAAGATCCTGATGTTCCGACGCTGCGTGTTCTTGATCGGTGAGCTTTCCTGCCAGGCTTAGGATGTGGCGCAGACGCGTTGCAAGCTCCAGCAGCCACAGCCGCGTACACCAGAGCACACAGCCCACGCAGACCAGGATCAGCGCTGTCCATGCAAGGACAGCTCGCGTTCCGTGTCGCTGAACTTCAACGGAAAGGGCCGAGCACAGCGGATGATCCAGCAGCCGCCCGCGTCCACACTGAAGGGTCTGTGACATTGCCGTCAGCGACTGCTGTGTCCGAACGAGGTGCAGGATTCCCAGACCCCACACGATCGCAAGTCCCCCAAGCGGAAGCAGACTCAGTCGCCGGGTCCGCCGTCGAAGCAGTGCCACACGAAGTCCAAACGAAGGGGACTCACCCTCTGTGAACACACCGATGGGCTGGCCTGGCGGAGGCTTCATAGCTCACACCATGTTACCGCGAAATGTCGCCCAAAAAGCACACTTCCGCGCGGAGCCGGAATGCGACATCCGCGTACGGAATGCACCAACGTCGTTACGCTGCGGCGGCTTTTTCTAGCGCACGATAGAAGTCGCCTGCGGTCTGTGGGCGACGGCTGCGGTCGGGATCCAGCGCATGAAGCAGCGCCGCTTCAATCTCTGGCGTGATGTTGCCTTGCGCGCGCAGTGTGCCGCGTCCGATGGGCTCTCTCATCGTGGCGCGCTGCACAAGCTGTTCAATCGGCGTCTTGGCTTTGTCGGCAAACGGAATCTTTCCAGACAGCATGTGAAACACCATCACGGCCAAGCTAAAGATGTCGGATCGCGTGTCGATCGTGGGATCTCCTGCTGCCTGTTCAGGGGACATATAGGCTGGCGTTCCAATCACGGCTCCCGACGCTGTGTGCCGTCCGGGGGCCGCATCCATCGATCGCGCAATGCCAAAGTCCACCACCTTCACAAAGTCGCGACGATCCCCGCGATTTACCACCATGACGTTATGCGGCTGAGCATTCGGTGGCCGTTTTTCCGTCGAGCGCAGCGCGTGTGAGGGCATGCCAGGGAAGTCTGTGGATGGACAGAGACGGACTCTGTTCCAGTGTGTGCGCTTGTCTTCCTGCGTCGAACACGGCGCGCGCTGCGCTTTTCTTCGCACACCAGACATCCTTCCCTCATAATCGGGGCCAGGCTGCTTACAACAAGGAACGGGTCTCGTGTCCAAGAATCTGAGCAAAGAACTGGGACTTATCGCTGCGGCATCGATCGTGACCGGCTGTGTCATCGGCTCCGGCGTGTTCGTCAAGCCGGGCAAGGTGCTGCTGGCCACTGGAAGCTCGTCGCTGGCACTGCTTGCGTGGGTGATTGGCGCGGTCATGGCGATGACGGGCGGACTCACCATCGCAGAGATCTCGACCCGCATTCCCAAGACCGGCGGAATCTACGTCTACATCGAAGAGATCTACGGCAAGACGCTCGGCTTTCTGTGTGGCTGGGTGCTGACGCTGGTGTACGGACCCGCACTGATGAGCGCACTGGCGCTGTACTTTGGCTCTCTGTTCGTGAGCTTCTTTCATCTGTCTGCACGCGCGCAGATTCCGGTCGCAATCCTGAGCACGCTGTTTCTGTCCGGTCTGTCGATCTACAAGACCAGTTATGCCAGCGTCCTCCAGAGCGTATCGACCGTCGCCAAGCTGATTCCGATCTTTGTGATTGCAGTGGCCGGAATTGCGCTGGGACATGAGCCAGTCTTGGGGGTTGCAACCGGAGGCGCTGCCGGAGCAGGAATGGGCGCTGCGGTGCTGGCCACGCTGTGGGCGTACGACGGCTGGATTCAGGTCGGAACCATGGCGGGAGAGATGAAGAATCCCTCGCGAGATCTTCCGCGCGCCATCATCTTGGGACTGCTGGTTGTTGCGGTCGCGTACTTGATGGTGAACATCTCGATTTTCCGCGTGCTGCCGGCAAGTGAAGTGGCGACGCTCAACGACAAAGCAGCGGTGGCGGTTTCGGAAAAGCTGTTTGGACCGTTTGGTGCGACGCTGATTCACCTCGGAATCCTCATCTCGATCTTTGGTTGTCTGAACGGAAACACGATGACCACCACCCGCGTTCCGTTCGCAATGGGAGAGCGTGGCGACCTGCCGTTTTCGAGCTGGATTGGAACCGCGCATCCGAGCTTCGGAACGCCCGCGAACGCCATCATCCTGCAGACGACTGTGGCGCTGCTGATGATTCTGTCGGGCAATCCTGATCTCATCACCGACATCGGAATCTCGGCGGTGTACGTGTTCTACATCTTTGCTTTCATCGGCATCACCAAGCTGCGCAAAGACAAGGTGGGAGAGACGCTGACGAGCTATCGCGTTCCGCTCTATCCGATCATTCCGATCATCGCGGCGCTCGGCGGTGCCTTCATCATCTACAGCACGATCGTAAATCAGCCGTATTACGCGCTGGCTGCGCTTGTGCTGACGCTGGCCGGACTGCCCGTTCACTACTCGGTGGAAAAGCGTCGCAACGCGCAGGCTGAACGCTAAGTACGCACGGCTCCTGCTACTTGGTGCAAGATGCAGCTCCTTTGCATCTTGTCCTTCCCTCTCCAGTTCAGAATTGGCTAGAACACCGACGGTTGTTTGCGAGGATGCAGGATTTCTGCACCGGGAATAGATGCAGCTCCTTTGCATGTTCGCGGGTTGCATTCCGCTTCATCGAACGATCGCGTGTGCGCTGTTACCGCGCTGTCACCTGTCTGTTACACAGGCGAAGGCTGGACGCACTCTGCTGCGTGGAGGCGTGCTGATTCCCTGACCTGCTGCGACGAAGCCAGGGAATGTCTGTTGTGCGCAGGATCGGAATCACGGTGATGCGGCTTTAGATCTCGGTGAACATCGGTATAGAGGAGCGCTGCGCATCGGAATTCCCCCCTCGTCG
>CALMML010000037.1 GCA_937868485.1 uncultured Myxococcales bacterium
CGGGGGGGGGGGCCGGGGGGGGGGGAAAAGGGGGGGGGGGGGGGGGGGGGGGGCCGCGGGGTGGGGGGGGGGGGGAGGGGGGGGGGGGGGGGGGGGGCTTACTGGCGCGACAGGCGAACCAGCGACTCGACCACGTTGGCCAGCGGCTGACCATAGACGCTCGAGGTCCGCGCCGCCGTTTGCCACGTCGTCGGAATCGCCGTCCTGCCATCCCACACCGGCTGCGTACCCGTCGGCTCGCTGGCCGACACCGCGCGCGTGCCCGGCGGCGGCACCCACAGGAAGTCTGGGTGCGCGTTCTGGTGCCACTCACCGCCGATGATCTTGCCAGCGGCGTCTAGCTCCAGCGTGTACAGGTAGCGAGCGCCCGAGATCGCGTCCCGGTTGGCACTGTCGGGGGTGTTGTGGCTGGGATAGGTCTCGACCGTCCAGCGCGCGTCCATCGACACGCCGACAATGTGCGTCGTGCCCGGTGCCCGGTAGGCCTTGAACTTGTCGTTTGTGTAGTCGGCGACCGCGACCTTGGCATAGCTCAGCGTGGCGTAGGCCTTGTTCGTCTGCGGGTTGAAGTACGAATAGGAATAGCCGTACATCGGCTGGTTCCAGACCTCGTAGTCGTAGGTCGCGTCGATCACCATCGAGCGCCGCGCCTTGCCAATCTGGTTGACCACCGCCAAGTGCCAGGTGCCCGCGTTGGTGTCGCGGCAGGCCGTGTCTTTGATGCGGCCATTTGCGTCCTTGGCCGGATCTTTGACGTTGCAGCGACCGCCGATGAACTTGGTCGTCGGGCTGGTGTTGGCCCACAGCAGGCTGCCGAGCGCCTTGATGTCCGAGGGGTAGAACTTGATCTTGGTGCGACCGTCGGCGGCCAGGACCTCGACCACCTTGGTCGGGCGCTGGAGCATAAACGAAGCCGGGGCCCAGCCGTGGCAGATGCCCATCCAGGTCTCGACCTTGCCCGAGCCGTCGTAGTAGGGCTTGCCCTCGTCGAGGTTGAACTTGGTGAGGGTCTTGCCGGTGTCGCCAACGAGCAGGTCATACTTTTCGGCGGGCGACAGGTCGTCGGCGTTCATCGGCTGCTTGTTGCGGACGTAGTCGGTCAGCACCTTCCAGTCTTCGCCCGAGGGGAAGGCCGGGTCGCTGTAGCGCTTGGCGGTCGAGCCCGCATACAGGCCCCAGTAATCGTCAGACCACGCCGACTCCGCCAGGGAAGACGAGCGAATGGCGTGCATGTCGGCCAGGGCCGTCACACTGACCGCATCGACCAGGTTCTTTGCTTGGTCGTTCGATCCCGGTGCATCGGCGGGGCCGTCCTTGCGCAGGACGTTCTTGGCAGAGATGAAGGCGCGGCTGGCGACCACGTCGGCGGAAAACGCGGGGCTTGGAGCGCCCGCTTTCTGCGGCAGCGCGTTCATAAAGGCGCTCGGGTTGGACTCGAACTGGGCCAGGGCGTCTTCAATTTGCGCCTTGGTGATCGGGTCCAGGTTGTCGGTCGGCTCTGGATCGCCGCAGGCGGCAGACAGCGTCACCGCGCACAGTCCCACAAGCTTGCTGAGGGTGCTTTTCATGATGTTCTCCTTGTTGTGTGTGAAGGGGTCGATCTGACGGGAGACTCGATGGTTATCACCTGGCGGTGACATCGAGCGGCAGAAGATGGCGCACCATACTTCACAAACCGGGGCACTGCCCGAAGATTTCCAGCCCGCCGCATGTACCGACGCGACTACAGTTGCGGCCATGAAGGCGAACACACAAAAGGCGCGTGATGCGGGCCGGTCCCTGGCGGTGTACGGACTTGTTTTGGTGGCTGGGGGCTGTGCTCCGGCTGCGGTCGAAGAGCTGGCGGACAGTGAAGCGGTCGCGTCGTCTTCGGCTGCTTTGCGGGAAAGCTGGGCGCAGTACACGGTCAGTCCGGGGTCTCATGGCGCGACGATCAGCGGCGGCAGTGCGGGCAATCCGGTGGCGCTGTTTAGTACGGTGCCGGGTCGGGACTTTCGGATGAAGCTGAATCCGTCGGCGGTGTACGTGATCACGAGGCCAACGCAGCCCGAAGATCAGCTCGACTGGAACAAGCTGCCGGGCTTTTCGGACTGTGGAACGCTGGATCTGTCGGTGAACGGCGCGATGTTTGGCTGGCGCTGGCGACTGGATCTGTCGCCGCCGGTGCTGGAAGTGACGGCCTATGCGAACAACCACAGCAAACACCTGTGGGCGGCGTCGCCACTGTTTACGCTTTCTGCGGCGGACCTGGCGAGCGAAGAGCCGCTGCGCTATCGGGTCTGGATCGACGGCAGCAACTATCAGTTTGCGGTGTCGGGAACGGTTCTCGGGCGGACGATCAGTGCGGCGACGACGCTGCCGCGCGCGTGTGCGGGGACGCCGGTGGGGAACCTCAAGTGGGCGTCGGGCCTGTACTTTGGCGGAACGTCAGTGGCCCCGTCGAAAGTCACCGCGCTCATCAGCGAAGTCCCCTTCCGTCCATAGGCGGGCGGGTTTTGGGGGGCGTAGCGGGGCCTGTTTTTGGTGAAGCAGCGGCAGCGGCTGTGGCACCTTACAGGCCATGCAAACAGCCCATAGCAGTGCGGTTTCTCGTAGCAACCGAGTGGTCGTCATCGGCTCGGGGTTTGGTGGTCTGTCGGCGGCGATTCGGCTGCAAGCGCGTGGCTACCAAGTCACGGTGGTGGAGCAGCGGGACCAGCCGGGCGGTCGCGCCTATGTGTATCGCGACCAAGGCTATGTGTTTGATGCGGGCCCGACGGTGGTGACGGCTCCGTATCTGTTTGAGGAGCTGTTTACGCTGTGCGGTCGCAAGATGGACGACTACCTGACGATGCTGCCGGTGAGTCCGTTCTATCGGGTGCGCTTCCACGACGGACGCTACTTTGAATACAGCGGCGATACCGACCAGATGGTCGAGCAGATTCGCAAGTGGAACCCGGCGGACGTCGACGGCTATCTGCGCTTTGTGGCCGAGTCGGAGCGGATCTTCAAGGTCGGGTTCGAGCAGCTCGGCGACGTGCCGTTTCACGATCCGCTGGACATGCTCAAGATCGTGCCGCAGATGATTCGGCTGCGGTCGCATCTGTCGGTGTTTTCGCTGGTCAAGAGCTTCATCCAGCACCCGGATCTGCGCATCCTGCTGTCGTTTCACCCGCTGCTCGTGGGGGCGAATCCGTTTAAGACCACGTCGATCTACGCGCTCATCCTGTACTTAGAGCGCAAGTGGGGCGTGTGGTTTGCCAAAGGCGGCACCGGGGCCATCGTCGATGCGCTGGTGAAGCTGCTGGTCGAGCTGGGCGGAGAGGTTCGCCTGAGCACCAAGGTCGAAGAGATCCTGGTCGAAGGCGGCGGGCTTCAGCCCAAGGCGCGCGGGGTGCGGCTGCAAGGTGGGGCGGAGCTGGCGGCGGACATCGTGGTGTCCAACGCGGAAGCGGGCTTTACCTATCGTCACTTGCTGCCGGAAGACGCGCGGCGGACCTGGACCAACGAAAAGGTAGAGCGGACAAACTTTTCGATGGGGCTGTTTGTCGCGTACTTCGGAACGAAGCGGCGCTACGACGACTGCGCGCACCACACGATTGCGCTCGGACCACGCTACCGCGAGCTGCTCGACGACATCTTCTTTCACAAGACGCTGGCGGATGACTTTTCGCTGTACCTGCACCGGCCCACGGCAACCGATGAGTCGCTGGCTCCGCCGGGCGGCGATGCGTTCTATGTGCTGTCGCCGGTGCCGCACCTGGGCGCGGATCGTCCGGTGGACTGGGCAGCGGAGGGCGAGCGCTATCGCGACAAGATCTTTTCCTACCTGGAAGAGACGATGCTGCCGAACCTGCGCCAAGAGATCGTGACGAGCCGGTTTATCACGCCGATCAACTTCCGCGATGAGCTGTCGTCGATGTACGGCTCGGGCTTTTCGGTGGAGCCAACGCTGCTGCAGTCGGCGTACTTCCGGCCTCACAACAAGAGCGAAGACGTAGACGGGCTGTTCATCGTGGGCGGCGGGACACATCCGGGGGCGGGCATGC
>CALMML010000038.1 GCA_937868485.1 uncultured Myxococcales bacterium
TCCGCATCGTTTACAACATGCTGAAGCGACAGCGGCAGCGCACCGAGGAGCAGCAGCCCGCGATGTCCGTCGATCGTCACTGGATCGCCCGGTCGCAGCGTGTATTCCCGCGTCGAGATCTGCTGCTTGACCAGATCGACGCGCAGCGACGTACAGCCGACGATCGCGCAGCGTCCCATGCCGCGCGCAACCACCGCCGCGTGCGAGGTCATTCCGCCTCGAGTCGTCACCAGGCCCGCCGCCGCTTCGATGCCCACGATGTCATCCGTCGAAGTCTCGGCGCGAATCAGGATCGCCGCCACGCCGCGCTGACGATGCGCCGCCGCTTCTTGCGACGTAAGCACAATCGGACCCGACGCTGCGCCTGGGGACGCTGGCAGTCCTCGGACAATCGTCGGAGCCTGCGCATTTTTATCGACGGTGGGAAGCAGCAGCTCCGAAAAACGCTTGGGCTCACAGCGACGCAGCGCTTCAATCTGCGAGATCTTGCCTTCGCGCACCAGATCGCTCGCCACCCGCACCATCGCTCGCGCCGATCGCTTGCCCGCCCGCGTCTGAAGCAGATAGAGCCGTCCTGACTCGATCGTGAACTCGACATCTTGCAGATCGGAAAAGCGTGCTTCGAGCCGCTCGACCGCCGACTGAAGCTGTCGGTAGGCATCGGGCAGCAGCGTCGCCAGCTCCTCAATCGGGCGCGGCGTAAAGCCACCGGACACCAGATCGTCGCCTTGCGCTTGCGGCAAAAACTCACCGTACAAGCCGGGCTCACCGCTGCGGGGATCGCGAGAAAACACCACGCCCGTCGCAGAAGTCGGTCCCAGGTTGCCAAACACCATCGCTTGCAGCGTCACCGCCGTGCCGATGTGCGCCGGAATGTGCTGCATCCGTCGATATTCTTCGGCGCGCGGGTTGTGAAACGAACGCAGCACCGCATAGACCGCTTCGCGAAGCTGAACCTTGGCATCCGACGGAACGGGCCGACCGGCTTGCTTGATGATGAGCGCTTGATACTGCTGACACAGCTCGCGCAGGTCGGTCGCTTGCAGCGCTTGGTCGTGGAAGATGCCGCGCTTTTGCTTTAGCTCAAACAGCAGCACTTCAAACGGATCGGGCGTCAGGACACTTTCGGGCCGCAGACCAAACACCAGCGCCGCGTACTGATGCAAAAAGCGACGATAACAGTCGAGCGCCACGCGCTCATCGCCGAGCCGCCGCGACAGTCCGGGCAGGACTTCTTCACTGATTCCGACGTTGAGCAGCGAGTCGAGCATGCCCGGCATCGACACGCTCGCACCGGAACGCACGGACAGAAGCAGCGGTTTTTCGGGATCTCCCAGCGCGGCATCGACGAGGTTTCCCACTTCAGCAAGCTGCGCAAAGACGGTCTGCCAGAAGTCTTCGGGAAAGCTCTCGTGCTCGGAAAAGTGCGGCCACAGCGTACAGGGCAAGATCAGCCCCGGCGGCACCGGCAAGCCAAGCTGCGCCATCACGCACAGACCCGCGCCTTTTTGACCAAGCTGCTCGGGATCTGGCTCGATGGCGACGGGACCGGAGCTGCCAAGCTGTACACACGAGCCGGTCGAAAGCTGCACCACGTCCCCGCGCATGGGGATTAGCCTACCGACTCCTCGACGATCTCTCCGTCGTCGAGTGGGAGACCGTTTTGGGCCGCTTCACGCAGCGCTTGTAGGGCCACTTCGCGATCGATTTCCGACACGGCAATGCCAATTTCCCCGGCCATGGTGAGCGGCGCAGGCAGCGAGTGCATCTGTCGATCGTGTAGGACAGCCGCGACACCTTCCGACGCGAGGATCTCATCGACCACAAGCTGCGCCAGCATGCGACTGCGGGTGCGAAACACCTCGACCTGAAGATCGATATCGGGATCGGCGCCCGTGCGCTCGTCAGCGGGCGTTTCATCGGACGACACAGGGTGAAGCGGCTTTTGCGACATCGTGCTCTAAGGAGCTAACACGCCAGCCCAAGCCCGGTCTAGGACAAGCTAGATACCGAGTTCTACATTGTGATTCGCCAAGATGCGGTGCTAACCTACCCACTGGTGCACACTAGCTCAGCCTGCTTTGCGGTAGGCCTACGCCACTTCTGTGCCGAGGATGGTTGTGAAAAAACCTAACCCGTTTGGAAAGTACTTCCTCTTCGACCGCGTCAGCACCGGCGGGATGGCCGAGATCTTCCGGGCGAAGACCGTCTCTCTCGAAGGCACCGAGCGCATCGTCGCTGTCAAGAAGATGATCGATCTGCTTACCGCCGACAAAGAGCTGACGTCGATGTTTATCGACGAAGCCAAGCTGGCGGTTCAGCTCAATCACCCCGGCATCTGTCAGGTGGTCGACTGGGGCAAGGTCGGCGAAAGCTACTTCATCGCGATGGAGTACGTGCTTGGGCAGGATCTGAAAAAGATCTTCCTGCGCTGTAAGCAGCAGCTTCCTGACGGAACTCCGACGATGCCGCTCGCGCAGAGCTGCTTCATCGTGATGAAGCTGTGTGAAGCGCTTGACTACGCGCACAACAAACAGGACTCGCTCGGCAATCCACTTCACATCGTGCATCGCGATGTGTCGCCGCAGAACGTGCTGGTCAGCTACGAAGGCGAGGTCAAGCTGATCGACTTTGGGATTGCCAAGGTCGGTCAAAATCGCGGGCCGCAGGCGGATGAGTCGGGCTCGCTCAAAGGCAAGTTCGCGTACATGTCGCCCGAGCAGGTCAAGGGCGATGCGATTGATCGTCGCTCGGACATCTTCGCGACCGGCATTGTGCTCTACGAGCTTCTGACGGGCGAGCGGCTGTTTCCGCCGGATCAAGACATGGCGGTGCTCGACAAGATCAAAAACGTCGAGGTGCTGCCACCGACGGCATATAACCGCAAGATCCCCGAAGAGCTTGAGCGAATCGTGATGAAGTCGCTCGCGCAGAATCCCGCCGAGAGATATCAGACGGCGATGGATCTGCACGGGGAGCTTCAGTCGTTTTTGTATACCTCGGGCGAGTTCTTTTCGCGCAAGGACATGGCGGCGTGGATGAAGCGCGTGTTCCGTACCGAAATGGATGCGGAGCAAGCCGAAGTCGACGCGGTGCGCGATACCAGAGTGGCGCTGCCGACGTCGGGTGCGGACTCGCTGCAGCGGGCGCGGGCGACGCTGTCGATGGCGGCGCTTAAGGCCGATCCGGGTGGTGGTCTGCGTGGATCGAAAGAAACGGGCAGCATCCAGGCGGTGAAGGCGACGGGCGCGATCAAGGCGTTTGCGCCGGAAAGCAACGCACCAAACGAGTGGATGTCGACGAACGCGCGGACGGTGAAGAACGCGAGCACGCCACCGCCGCAGCCTCGGGGAGGCGCGCAGAGCATCGCGGATGCAGCGGGTCGAATGGCCAAGCCTGCGTCTGCGTCGGGAAGCGCGACCAAGCTCAAGCCGATTGGCAAATCGGTGACGGAAGTTGCGCACGAAGAAGACACCGCTGTCGATGGACCGATGGGCGCGGGCAAGATCGCAGAGCCCAAGTTTTCCGACGACAACCTCGCAACCAAGTCGTTTGCGCCGCAGCAAAGTGAAGGGGCCGCAGCGCAGCGTGGTGGTGGCGTGGTGGTTCGCGATACCGGCGACATCGAAACGCAGCAGTACAAGACCGTCGAAGAAGGTGGAGCTGAGCGCGATCCACTGGAAGGCGGTCCGACGATGGCGAATCCTCCGCACAGTCAGCGGATTCCGCTGACCGTCGAAGAGATCATGGAAGTCAGCGCACCGACGATGCTGGAAGCGGCGCATCAAGCGGCGCAAGAGCCTCACAGGTCGCGCGCGATTCCTGCGGTTGCACCACCACCGCCGCTGAACCTGCCCGAGTCGCTGGATGTGGGTCCGCGTGAAGCGGCGCAGCAAAAGCCGCAAGGTGGCAACACGGCGGCGCTGCTGCTGCTACTTCTTCTTCTCGCGCTCGGTGGAGGCGGCGCGGCGTACTGGTTCCTGCTTCGTCCGGGCACCGTCGTGGTGATGGTCAGTCCCGAGCGTGAGTTTTCGGTGCTGGTCGACGGAAAGCCAGCGATCGGAATGGACAGCTCGCCGGTGATTCTGTCGCTGCCGCCGGGAACGCATGCGGTGTCGGTGCAGCGTCCAGGCTACAAGTCGTGGACGGATGCCGTGACGGTGCAGGCCGGTGAGACGGTGCGTGCAACGGCGGCGCTGTCGGCGCTTTTGCAGCAGACGGGCAGCTTTACGCTGGTGACGGAGCCTCCCGGTGCGATGGTGTTCCTCGATGGTGCGTCGCTGGGTCAAGTGACGCCGATGCGGGTCGGTTCGGTCGCAGCGGGTCCGCACACGATCGAGCTGCGGCTCGGTGGACGGATTTTGACGCAGTCGATCACGGTGGAAGCGGGCAAGACCGCAGAGCTGAAGATTCCGCTGCCTCCTGAGTCAGCGACGAAGCCTGTGGTGGAACCGAGTCCGCCGGTCAACCCGCAGCCCACCGCGACGACGCC
>CALMML010000039.1 GCA_937868485.1 uncultured Myxococcales bacterium
GCCTCGCTTCCACCGCGCAGCGCTTCGCTTCCACTTCTGGATGCACGGCTTACAGCAGCGCGCGTCCAGCACCGCAAAGCGGAACGGAGGGCTTGACCCAGCGCACAGAACCCACAATAAGTCACGGACGCATGGGCATCATCGTTCAAAAGTTTGGCGGAACCAGTGTGGGCAGTGCCGAGCGCCTTCACAACGTCGCCGCCATCATCGAGAGCACCAGCCACCAAAAGCCCGTCATTGCCGTCGTCTCGGCGATGAGCGGCACCACCAAAGCCGAAGGCACCACCAGCCTGCTCCTCGCTGCAGCCGACGCAGCCCGCAAGAGCACACCGTTTGCCCAAGAGCTGTCTCTGGTGGAGCAGCTTCACCTGCGGGCCGTGCAGCAGTCCATCCGCCAAGCGTCGCTGTGCCAGCAGACCTTGCAGTTTGTCCGCGAAGAGATTGAGAAGCTCCAGCGCTTTTTGGAAGCCATCGCGGTCATTCGCGAGCTATCGCCCCGCTCACAGGATCTGGTGATGGCCCTGGGCGAGCGACTGAGCGCCTATGTGCTGTCCGCGCTGCTGCGTGATCGCGGCAGGGCCAGTCGCTTTGTGGACCTGTCGCAGGTGGTTCCAGAGCACGACAAGGAAGTGGATCCAGCGTTCTTTCGTCGACTCCAAGCGCGGCTCGCTGAGCTGTGTCGGCCCCAGGCTGATGAAGTCCCCGTCGTCACCGGCTTCTTTGGCATGGTCCCCGGCGGACTGCTGCATGCGGTGGGACGCGGCTACACCGACTTCACCACCGCCATGATCGCGGCAGGGCTCGGACACGGCCACGCTGAAGAGATGCAGGTCTGGAAAGAAGTGGACGGCATCTTCACCGCCGACCCCCGCAAGGTCAAAAGCGCCCGCGTGCTCGCCAAGATCTCACCCGCCGAAGCAGCAGAGCTGACCTACTTTGGCTCTGAAGTGCTGCATCCGTTCACGATGGAGCGCGTCGTCTCGGCGCAGGTGCCCATTCGGATCAAGAACACGTTCCGTCCGGGCGAAACCGGCACCGTCATCACCAATGAGCCGCAAGCACCCAAGGGCTGCGTCACTGCGGTCACGGTCAAGCGCGGCATCTGCGTCGTAACCATCACGTCCAACCGGATGTTCAACGCCTACGGCTTCTTGGCCCGCGTGTTCGGCGCACTGGATCGTCACGGGGTCGTCGTAGACCTGGTGTCTACCAGCGAAGTCAGCATCTCGTGTACCGTCGACAAGCTATCCGATGCAGAGCGCGCCCGTGCCGACCTAGAGCAGCTTGGACAGGTGATGCTGTCGCCCGATCGCGCCATCTTGGCGGTCGTTGGCGCGGGCATCAAAGACACCACCGGAACTGCGGGCCGCCTGTTTTCCACGCTTGGTCAGGCCAGCATCAGCGTCGAGATGATTTCCCAAGGTGCCTCGGAGATCAACATCTCGTGCATCGTCAAAGAAGGCGACGCACAGCGCGGATTGGAAGCGATTCACTCCGCTTTCTTCGACTGAGCCGCATCGCTACGGTTGCGAGCACGGGCCAGCTGATTCGAAAGCTGCAAAAAGCGCTGCCAGACCCGTCGCAGCGTGTTTCGCGCCAGCTTCACACCCATCACCGTATCGGTCTGAATCAGCTCCAGCACCGCATCAAGCGGAAACACCAGCAGTCGCGTCGGTGCATCGGCCTTGATCACAACGTCACTGTCGCTCTGGTGCAGCGCAAACGCCCCAAACGGATCCCCAGGGCCAAACCAGCCCACCTGCACGCCGTCTCGCCAGACGGACATCGTGCCGTCGATCACCAGATACACTTCGTCGAGCGGCTGACCGAGCTGCAACACCACTTCATCCGCTTTGATCTGTCGGCCAAAGGCGATGCGCTGGACCCGAAGAAGCTCTGCGGCACTGAAGTCGGCAAACAAGCTGGCGGACGCCATGACCGAGCGAACCGACTCCGAGCCCACCCGAATCGGCTCGCAGACTGAGCACGCGGCAACCTGAACCACCACCGCAGTGGCATTGTCACGACCGCCCGCATCAAGCGCTGCATCGATCAGGGTCCGGGCTGCAAACTCCGCATGCTTGCCGAGCGCCACCGCCAGCTGCGCGTCATCGACAAGCCCGTGTACACCGTCGGAACAAAGCAAGAACACATCCCCCGGAGCGATGTCCAGATACGCCGTATCCACCTCGACCTTGGGATAGACACCAAGCGCCCGCATGAGCAGGTTGCGCTGCGGGTGCCGCTGCACTTCTTCCCAGGTCATGGCGCCACCGCTGAGCAGCGTCTGTCCAAACGTGTGATCTTCCGTCAGCGGATACAGCGTGCCACCGAGCAGACCGTAGATCCGACTGTCTCCAACGTGAGCCACAAACAAGCTACGCCCGCGCACCAGCACCACATCGAGCGTACAGCCCATGCCTCGCAGTGAGGGCTCGCGCTGGCTCCGCGCAAAGATGTCCGCGTTGGCGTCCAAGACCGCTTGACGCAAAAAGTCGAGCAGCACCCGACGATTCGCGAGCGAAGGCTCCGCCAAAAAGCCCGCGTCTGGAACGGCGGCCATCGATCGACGAAGTGAGGCCATCGCCATCGCCGATGCGACTTCGCCGCCAGCGTGCCCACCCATGCCGTCAGCGACCGCATAGAGTCCAAGCGCCGGCTCACACACAAACGCGTCTTCGTTGTTCTGCCGAATCCGGCCTACGTCGCTCAGCGCCGCAGTGACAAGCCGAAGCGACGGATCGTCTGAGGTTGCCATCCCGTCATTATACCGGCTTGCCCGGACCTTTCGGTGCAGCAAGAGCGCACAGCTGATTCCGACGGACAAAAGACCCGGTCACTGCCCGCTCGCACGCTTGCTGTGAGGGAAAAAATTCGGCACAATCCGCGCGCTTTTTTAGAAAACCAAAGGAGACTCTGATGCAACCACATCTTCCTGTTTGGGTTCTCGTCGCTGATTCCAGCCGTGCGCGAATCTTTGAAGTCAAGATCGGCTCCGACGCGTTCGAGCTGGTCAGCGAGTTCCCGCATGCGGGCGGTCACAAGCACCATCACGATGGCGCTGCGGACGCGCACAACCACGCGGCCCACACGCAGTTTGCCCGCGAGCTGTGCCACGCGCTCAGCCAGGGCCTCAACTCGCACCGCTGTGGTCGCATCGTCATCGCTGCCAACCCAGAGTTCCTGGGCCACCTGCGTGACGTCGCCGATCACAACCTGCAAAAGCACATCAGCGAGGCGGTTCACAAGGACTACACCACGCTGAACCCGCGTGAGCTGGCTGAGCGGCTCCGCGATCACCTCGCCTAGCGAAGTCCGTCCGCGTACAGCGTCTACAAGCAGTTCACCATCAGTCGGTAGCGAGAGCAGGCCGTGCTGATGTCTAGGTAGGCGCTGTACGGACGAGGATAACGGCAGTATTCGAAGCGCTCGACCCACGAAGCGCCGGGCAGAAGGTCGGTAAAGCCACCGCCATACGAGGCCCAGATGTCGACCTTGTAGTCGCGGCTGCGGTTTACGTAGGTGAGCTTGAGCGAGCTGCCCGCAGGAACGTCGAACTTCTTCGGCAAGACATCCATCTTGCAGGTGTTATCGACGAAGATATCGACGGTCTGACTGACCGGATACGCCAAGTCCGGTGGCGTCGCCAAGTCTCCAGGCACAGCCAAATCCGGTGGCGGCTTCAGATCCGCTGGCACGCTCAGATCCGGCGCAGGCTTCAGATCCGCAGACATGGCAGCATCGGTGCCACGCTGGTCCACGGTCAGTAGATCAGCCGAGCCCAGATCTTCAGCCGCGTGCTGCAAGTCATCTGCTTGCGTAGCCAGGTCACGCAGTGGATCTAGGTGCGCATCTGGATGGTCAACAGACCCATCGGACAGCATGCCGCCTTTGCTACAGCCGAGCGCCAGCACCAATACGAGAGCCCATCTGCTCATTTCGCTGAGCGTATCACACGCTGCTTGATTCCCACTGACGTGAGTGCGTGTCGATCTCTCCGCACATGCGACCACAGGCTGACAGCCGACCTTGCGGTGCTTCGGGATGCCAGCCGCGCACGACCAGATCTTGAAAGAACGGACCGTCGATGATCTCGGCAAACGAGCGCTTTCGAAGATCCAGCGCATCCAGTCCGTCCGGAAGCTCCGCAATGCGCGAGCGAATCTCTGCCGCCATCGGTGACGGCCACGAGTCATAAATCTGTCCAAGCCAGCAGCACGGAAACAGATGGCCGGTTGCGCTCAGGTAGACCTGCTCGTCACGCATCGCTTTGCAGGAAATTCGCGTTGAGGACAGATAGTCGGCATAGCTCTGACCGCGCCGCTGCAAGCTCGATAGCTTCACAAAGCCGCTGTTCTGATAGTCGGGCAGCGTCGGAAGCTCTAAGTAGTAGTCGATGCCTCCCGCCGCGCGCAGCACCGGAAAGCGGTCCGCCGGCTGACCATCGACCAAGAACCGCTGCGAGCGCTTCACGTTGAACTTGGCAAAGCCAAGC
>CALMML010000040.1 GCA_937868485.1 uncultured Myxococcales bacterium
CTCCCATCGCACTCCCATCGCACTCCCATCGCACTCCCATCGCACTCCCATCGCATTCCGTTGCGGTTCCGTACGATTCCTACAGGCATCCGTATCGCGCGCTTGTTCAACCTTTCAATGATCGACTTTCCCGATAGAAATTCGATTCCTAACCGATTCCTACTCCTTTCCCATTTGCTGCGCTTCTTTTGTAGAAAGTTCATGCGAACGCGATCGCGCCGAATTTTTTTGATCGCTGCACGAATTCCTGAATAACCCCACATTGCAGCGCGTCTTGAGAAGCCGGAATCGGGAAACGAGACCGCAGCAGCGTCGATGTAACATGGGAAGGCTCTCCGTGCTGCGATCCGAAGTCACCGCTTCTTGATGTTCCAAACGTAAAGGAGATCACGATGCGTACTCAGTGTGCTCTGCTTGTGTCTGCGATGGGTCTGATGATGGGCTGTGGACTGCTCGATGCGGGCGGTGCGGGAAGCGGCCCAGGACCGAACACCAGCGTCGGTGGACTACGGATTGAAGCGCCCCTTGGTGTCAACATCCGAGAGTCCCCAGATACCGGCAGCTCTCCGGTGTCTGCGCTGATCACGATCAGGAAGCAAGACACGAGCGGATCCAAAACCGATGTCAGCAAGGACGCCGTCTTTCAGATCAACGGCGTAACGATTCCGTACGACCCAACATTCGGTCTGTTTGACTTTAGCAAGGTAACGATTCCCAATGCGACCATCGGTTCGACGCTGACACTGTCCGCAACCTACGGAGCAGACTCCGCGACATTTCAGATCAAGTGCCCGGACATCAAGCTGACCGAACCGGCTGAAAACACCAAAGTCGCCGAAGGCCAAGACCTGGCCGTCAGCTGGAGCGGACAGCTCTCCTACGCGAGCGGCCTCCTGTTTACTCCGAGTCTCGATCTGTATGGCTACAAGGCGGCGACCAACACCACCGATACGCAGAGCATCAAGGGAAAGATCACCACCCAGACCAGCGGCACCGTGAAGATTCCCACTGCCGACGGCAAGACTGGCTATGTGGTTCAGCTGCTCGTTCCAGGTGACAGCGTCAGCGGAGACGGAGGAACGGGCCTCTGCTTTGTCTATCTCCGACGGCATCTGACGAAGTAGAGCGCGTCCTTCCCGCTGCGATGTGCTTCGTCGTGCTACGCCACGCGGAGGATGAAGATCGCACGGAACCTCGCTGTCTACATGCGATATGAAGCACTTCATCTGCTTCATATTGCGTGTCCATTTGCTATTTCTTGTTCAGCACAAACGAGGACAGCGCACAGCCGCTTCGACACTTCGGCGCTGACTCCGCTCCTGCGCTCGTACACAGCGTATCGGGATCATCTTGGGATGGTGGACAGGACACCAAGTACAGGGTTTCTTTCCCCACACCTTCGTCGAGCGCCACGGCCCCCGGCAGCGCAAGTCCGCGTCCCGCAGCAAAGATCGTAGAGACTGCGCGATCTTGGGGCCACGCGACATACAGCGCACCACTTGGCTCGATGCCGATCACGCGGATCTGCGCGCGCGCGGGCAGATCGATCACGAAGCGAAGTCGGTCCCCCGGAGAAAAGAAGTCACCGCTCTGGGCTTCGCGCGCAGACTCTCCCACTTGGCGAAACACATGCAGGATCGCACCGCCCTTTTCGCGCGTCCCGCTCGGATCGTGTGCCGGCGTTGTCGTTGGAAAGGAGCCACGCAGAACAAGCATCAGCAGCGCCGCCACCGCCCCGATCGGTGCACACCACGCGAGCAGCTTTGACAGGGAACGGCGCCGATCCTGGACGTCTTGCGCTTCCCCTACACGTCGCACAATCGCAGACAGAAGCGGTCGCGTATCCAGCGCAGGAAACGCCGCAAAGCCCTCCTGTCGCAGCGCCATCCGCGAAGGACATACATCACACTGCGCAATGTGAGCCGACAGCTGCTGCGCCTGCGCGGAAGTCAGCTCTCCAGCCTGGAGCCGATCGAGCAGCAGGTCTGACGGACAACCATCCCGCCCGGCCCGTAAGGTATGTAGTCGCTGCGATTCCATCACATCCTCTGTCCGCTATGCTCGCTGTCCTTCTGACCCGCAGACCCATCTGTCCGGGCACGACTCCGCGCACTCTGCGTCCGTGATCAGACTCATCGGCTGACTCCGCGCCGTGGACGTTGGCTGGTATCTGTCGATCCGTGCGGCCCGTGCGGCGGAATCGATTCACTGCGCTTGTGCGCCCACGCAAGAAAGCGCTCGATCAAGTTTCCGACGGTGCGTTTGCTCACGCCAAGCAGCTCTGCCGCTTCTTCATGACTCATTCCGTCCAGATACACATACACCGCTGCACTCGCTTGCTGGGGATCCGCTTCGGACAGAAGCCTGCGAAGCAGCAGCAGATCTGCAACGGAAGCTTGCTCCGATCCGTCTTCTATCAGCACATTCTGTTCAAACAGCTCGCGTCGGCGACTTCGATCGCGCAGCAGGTTCAGACAGTAGTTGGTGGTGATCTGATACAGCCAAGTGGTGAGCTGGCTCTGCTGCTGAAACGTGTGCCCGGCCCGCACCACCCGCACGAAAATCTCCTGCACTGCTTCTTCAGCAT
>CALMML010000041.1 GCA_937868485.1 uncultured Myxococcales bacterium
GCTCTGTCATCCTGTTGACCTTCGAGTCCGTGGGCAGCAGACACCTTGGGGAAGAGGCCGCGCACACTCCCTTTTTCTCTGCACTCCGTCAGTCTCCGCAGACGATCTGCTCACAGCATCATGTCAGCGTCGCTCCGCTCACCAATGTTGCGCATCGCGCCCTCTATTTTGGTCGACACTCTCTGCGCGAAAGGAGCGGCTGTCCAAGCTACCTTGCGTCGCTTGAGCAAGCTGGCTATCGCCGGATCTATCTGACTGCTGTCAACACCGCGCACTATGGACTTTCGACCCTGCTTCAGCAGGCCGGTTTCGATCACATCTGCGATGGTAAAGCGCTGCTTCAGACTGAGCATTCCGCGACGCTGCGCAGTGCCACCGATTCCATCCTTCCGTGCATCGGAGTCGCCAAGCTATCGGGACTACTTGCTGCGCAGCCGTTCTTTTTGCATGTCCATGCAGCCAACGCGCACCTGCCCTACTTGGTCGAAGATCCTCAGCGTTTTCATCGCCATGATCAGAAAGACGATCGCGGTCGCTTCCTAAACGCGGTGGAAGAGACGGATGCGATGTTTAGCAGACTCTATGCAGCACTCTGCGCCGAGCTATCTCCAAAGTTCGAGGGTCCCGATCGCCCACTGCTCCTTGTCAGCTCCGATCATGGACAGTCGTTTGGGGAACACGGCTATCACTCGCATGGCAGCGCTGTCACCGCCGAGCAGACCGAGGTTCCGCTGCTCATCCATCATCCGCTACTTTCTGCCACGACGATTCCTTGGTCCACCCACTTCGAGGTCTTGCCCACCGTGCTCGATCTGCTGGGAATGACGGCTCCGGGAACTGGCGTTGGCTCGATGTTACAGCAACGAACGAAGCCATCCCTCTTGCTCTGGGATGGCCAACCCTCGCGGCCAACCAGCGGCTGTTTGGGACTGTTGATCGGGAATACCAAGTACTGCGTAGACCTTGTCCGTGATACGCTGATCGAGTCGGATTGGAACGACCGTCCGCAGCGCATCCTGGTCGGCGCAGAGCGTCACTATTTTGAGGCCTTGATTGGTCTTATCGCAAAACATCAGGGTGTGTTGTGAGTCCGCATCTACCTGTCTCTGCAAAACCAAAGATCTTGGTTGTCTGTCCCACCGACTGGGAAAAGAACGAGCTGCACAAACCAACGGTCCAAGCGGCCTTCGATTTCCACATCTGTGGCGATGACCTCTACGAGCGTCTCTCCTTCGAACAGGCGCCGACCTTCGATGTACGCGCCTATCTGATGGGAATCGTCGACTCCTATCGCTCGCACGGAGTCGCGGGCGTGCTGGGCACGGGCGACTATCCCGGCTGCATGTTCAGTGCGTTTATCGCCGAGCAGCTGGGTCTGCCAGGACCGACGCCGCGAGAGGTCGTCCTACTGTCCCACAAGTATTACAGTCGCCTCAAGCAGCTCGCCGTGGTTCCCGAAGCGACCCCGCGCTTCGCTCTGGTGGATTCCTTTTTTCCAGACAGACCACCAAGCCTCGACTTTCCCTTTTTCGTCAAGCCAGTCAAAGGCACGATGTCGATTCGCGCCCAGATGGTGGACAGCCAGGAAGCGCTGGAGCGTGCGGTGGCACTCACTCCCGAAGAGCTGCTGCGATACGGAGCGATGCTGCATCCCTATTCCCAGCTCCTTTCGCACTACGAACCCGATCCGATTCCCATTCACTACTTCATTGCCGAAGCGCCCTTGTCCGGTGTGCAAGTGACCGTCGATGGCTTCGTGCAGTCCGGGGTTTCCACCGTGATGGGAATCACCGATTCGATCATGTATCCCGGTACGATCAGCTTTGAGCGATTCGAGTATCCCTCCTCCCTTCCAGAAGGAGTGCAAGCACGGATGGTGCAGATCGCCAATCGCCTGATGTCGAGTGTGGGATTTGATCACAGCTGCTACAACATCGAGATGTTCTACGATCCGGCGCAGGACACGATCTCGATCATCGAGATCAATCCTCGAATGTCGTATCAGTTTGCGGATCTATTCGAGCGCGTAGATGGCATGAGCAGCTTCGCCGTGCAGCTCGCACTGGCGACCGGAAAGAAGGTCTTTTGGCCGCGCGGTGAGGGTCCGTGCAAAGTTGCTGCGAGCTTTGTGATGCGCCGCTTTTCCGATGCACAGGTCGTCTCCGTTCCCAGCGCCGCAACCCTCGCACGGTTACACCAGCTCGTTCCCGTCCCTCACGTCGAGCCGTTGTGCGCAGCGGGTGAGCGTCTGTCCGATCACGATCAAGATGTCGGCAGCTTCCGCTACTGCATCGTCAACATGGCGGCCCAGTCGAAGTCCGAGCTGTACGCTCACTACGCAGAGCTACAGCAGCTGCTGCACTTCGAGTTCGCGTAGGCAGACACAGACCTGCTTCCTAATTGGCACTGCCGCGAATTGGTGGGCGGTGCTTTTGGCCCAAGATGCCGAGGCTGGGCGGGCCGGTCTTTGGGCTGCTTACCGAGGGTTGATTTCCGCCTAACGCCAGTCTCGGAATCACGATTCCGGTGGGACTACTCGGCGCGGTCAGCTCCGTTCCTTTGCCCTCATCGTTAGCCTCTTCGCCCTCGTTTCCCTCGCGATACGTCTCTGTGCGCGAGGATTCCCTCTCACGCTCTGCGACCAGCTCATCCCGCTGACGCTCGATCGCAGGTAGCTGACCTGCCCCCCAAAAGCTGATCCATGGGGACTCAAGAAAAGGAACGGATGGATCTGGGCTTCCGCTACAAA
>CALMML010000042.1 GCA_937868485.1 uncultured Myxococcales bacterium
AAAATCGCACCACCTCCACCAGGACTCAGTCCTTTGGCATTCCCATCCACGAACGTCAGGTTCTGCACCGTCAGCTGCGGATGATCCTGATCATTGCAGTGCGTGGTCGTCCACTTCTGCGCTTGATCGCAGGTGTTCTGATACAAAATCCGAACCTTGCCACCGCCGCTGAGCGTGACCTTTCCGCCCCCATCGATCACGATCTTTGGACCTTTGTCGTTAAAGATCTTCGCGGTCTGCGTCATCGTGATCGTGACGGGATCGGGTCCACAGTTGAACGTGATGATTCCGCCTTTTGCGACAGCGGAAACCACGGCATCGGATGTGCAGCTTTCCTTCGTTCCGTTTCCTATCACGGTGGTGGGACTGCTGGTGTTTTCGGCCTGGGCTTCGCTGGGAATGGCGCACTTTCCGTCGGGATTTCCCGCTGACGGAGTGCCTTGCGGAAGCGGTCCTGGATCCACCACCGGACTGGTTCCCATATCCACAGCGCTGGATTCACCGGCATCACAGCCAGCGATTCCGAAACAAAAAAGTGCGAGTAGGAATGTTTGATGGAGCGTATGCGAGCGGAGTGTAAGACGCGACATGGAGTCCTCCGCTTTGGGAGTGTACCGTGAGCGCTGCTACTTCCACCACCGCGACGTGGACTGCACCAAAATCCGCTGTAACTGCGAGCCTTGCGGCATGTCATCCAGCGTAAGTTCGTTCCAGCGCGGTCTTCCTTTGACGAGATCTTGCGGAATCAGAAAGCTCAGATCGCTGCCGGGCTCGGGCAGTAGACGCCGTCCGTTCCAGCGGACGATGAGCGCGCTGTGACTCGGAATCTGTCCTTCTAGGCGCAGCCGCAGCGGCTCGGACAGCACCAGCGGAACCAGCACGCGAACATGACGCGCGACGTTTCCTTGCGCAGGCGGCGCGTCCACCGGAAGCAGTCCTTCCACGATCTGAGGAGGCCGCTCAGCGACGACAATCTGCGGCGTCAGGACAAACTCTCGGATGCGCCAGTCGCGCTCATTGACGAAGTTTCCCAGCAGGTTTTCCACGCTCGACAGCGAGGTCCGATAGGTGAGTGCATAGGCAGTAGACGCCGGCTGCAAAAACGGATAGCCCGTCTGTTCTAACGTACGCGCCAGCCACTGTGGACCTTTGGCCCAGCGAATCCAGGTCGCAGCGGAATACGCACCAGCGCTGGATGACTTGGTCTTTCGGGTGCGCACCCACTCCACAAGGACCGCATTTTGTATGCACAAAAGGAACAGGAATCCCCACAGCGTCCGTCGCCAAAGAAGGCTTCTGTGCGTCGCTTCCACCTGCTGATACAGCGCGCCAAGTCCCAGCGCGAGCACCACGATCGCATCGGTATAGCGGCGCGGACCAAACGACCAGCTGCCGTGAAAATCCCACGCGCTGGCGTTTACATACAGCTCGATGATCGCGGTCAGACAGACTGGCAGCAGCAGCGATCGTGAGCGACGGAGCGCCAGTGCAATTCCTAGTACCGAAAGATACATCGCCGGAACCCATGGAAAGATGCCGGTGCGCATCGAAAACAGAGACTCTATAAGCGCGGGACTTGACCACAAAAAGTGTCCGGGCTTCTGTGGTGCGCGAAAGCTTCCGTAGTAGTGAATCCACAGCAGAACCTGCGGTGAAAACCACAGCGCTGCCGTCGCCAGCGTGGTCACTCCGTAGCCGATTCCGATCCACAGCTTGCGTAGCGTCCGCTCACGAATCGCGGACACAATCAGCGCACAGACAGACAGACCCATGGGAAGCAGCCAGATCGCTTCTTGGGGTCTTTGCAACACGGCGACTCCGGTCCAGCTACCGATGATTATGCAGCGACGGAACGTAAGCTGACTTCGGTAGCGATCCCAGGCATCGACAAGCTGCGTCACCGCAAAAAATGCGGTCGCGTGCTGATACAGCGGCTGCGTGGTCAGATAAAAACAGAGCGGTGAAGCGAGGACACTTCCGACGACAGCAAAGCGCGCTGCACGGCGTCCAGCGTGTCTTTCGACCAGCTGAAACAGCGTCCAGATTCCCCACATTCCTGCGAGCAGACTCCCGATTCCGGCCATGTACAGATCGGCCTCTGTTCGTCCGGTAAACGGTTGTTTTCCGTCGAGCGCTGGCACAAAGAGCGTCAGCACAAAGCCAACACCCGGAATCGCTGCCAGCTTGTGAAACAGGAGTCCGAGCAGATAGAACGGAAGCCAGAACAGAACCGGACCAATTGGACAGGGATTGGCGACGAGTCCCGTGATTTCCCGTCCGAGCGGTCCGATCCACTCTGCTGCGGGCTTGGCCAGATCAAAGGAGTGATACAGCACCAGTCCGGGCAGATACATAAAGCCCAGAAAGCCGTCTCCCGATCCTTTCCCTTGAAAGATGCCGCGCGTCGCTCGGTAGTGAATCAAGAGCACCAAAAAGACCAGCCAGACCGATCCGTCCATGCGCGAAAGTCGCGTGCGCAGCCTCGAAACGAGCGAGCGAAACAGAGACCGATCGTTGTTCTGTGCGCGCGGGATTTGGGTGTCTGTCATGGCTGTGCAGCGAAGCTTTCCGCGAGCCGGAAGCGACTGTCAACGGACTTTGTGAAGTGCCCGCTTGCTCTCGAGTTGTCCACCTGATACACATCCGGGCCGTGACTGCACCTGCTTCTACGTCTGAAACGCCATCGCACAACAACTCCTTTGCGGCCCGCTGGCCCGGTCGTGACATTCGTCCGGTGCGGGTTCGGATTGCTCCTTCTCCGACGGGAGATCCGCACGTAGGAACCGCGTACATCGCGCTGTTTAACTACGTGTTTGCCAAGAAGTACGGTGGTCAGTTCATTCTGCGCATTGAAGACACGGATCAGACGCGATCGACCAAGTCGAGCGAAGACGCGATCATGCGCGCGCTGCGCTGGGTCGGACTCGCGTGGGATGAAGGTCCAGACTGCGGCGGTCCGTACGGTCCGTATCGTCAGTCCGAGCGCACCGAGCTGTATCAGCAGCACGCGCAGATCTTGATCGACAAAGGCGCGGCGTATCGCTGCTTCTGTACGTCCGAGCGTCTGGAAGCGTCTCGACGGGCGCGCATGGCTGAAGGAAAGCCGCCAGGATACGATCGGCTGTGTCGCTATCTGAGTGAAGAGGAGATCGCGCAGCGTCTGTCCGCAGGCGAAAAGTACGTCATCCGCTTGGCGATGCCGCTCGAAGGAAAGACGCGCTTTTTCGACGGACTGCGCGGAGAGATCGAGATCGAAAACGCGACGATCGATGATCAAGTGCTGCTCAAGTCCGATGGCTTTCCGACCTATCACTTGGCCAACGTCGTCGACGATCACCTGATGAAGGTGAGCCATGTGATTCGGGCAGAGGAGTGGATCATCAGCACTCCCAAGCACATCGCGCTGTATCTGGCCTTTGGTTGGGAGCCGCCCGCGTTTTTGCACATGCCGCTTTTGCGCAATCCCGATCGATCGAAGATCAGCAAGCGCAAAAATCCGGTGTCGCTCGACTACTATCGCGACGCGGGCTTCTTTCCGGAAGCGCTCCTGAACTTTTTGTCGCTGATGGGCTTTGCGTTCGGTGGCGATCGCGAAAAGTTCACGCTGGCCGAGATGATCGAGGTCTTTGACTGGACCAAGGTCTCGGCGGGCGAGCCGGTGTTCGATCTGCAAAAGCTGACGTGGCTAAACGGTCTGTATCTGCACGAGATGCCGCCCGAGATGCTGCTTTCCCGGCTGCGCGCGTGGCGTCTGTCGGATGACTATCTGCTCCAGCTGATTCCGCTTCTGCGGGAACGAATCGAGCGCATGGATCAGTTCATTCCGTCCGCGAGCTTCTTTTTGACCGGCGACATCGACTACAGCGGCGTCATGGCGTCGCTGATTCCCAAAGGTCGCGATCAGACGCAAGCCAGCCAAGCGCTCGCGGAGCTGACCGATTACTTGGAAGAGCAGGTTCGTCACGGCTGGACGGCGGAAGCGCTGGAAAAGGCTTGTCGCGACTTCTGTGAAAAGACCGGCTGGAAGACCAAAGAGCTGTTTATGCCGATTCGGATTGCGGTGACGGGACGCGCGGCGTCGCCTCCGCTGTTCGAGACGATGGTGGCGATTGGCAAGGATCTGACGCGACGACGGCTGCGACTGGCGGCGCACGCGCTGCTTACGTATTCCGCTCCGGCTGCTCAGCCAGCGGTCTCGCCGAGCGCACCGGCCCAAGCCCACGCCAAGCCGCAAGCTCCGGCCAAAGCACCGCCCGCCAAGCCCGTCAGTTCTTCCTAGTCCGCGTGGAACCACGATGCTGCGCAGGCTTCCTCTTGTGGGCTTTTTGCTGACCGCGTGGGATTCCTTCGATCAGCAAGCCTTCACCTATCGCACGAGCCTCTCGCCAGCCGAACAGACCGCCGAAGTGAAGCGTGTGCGTGAGCTTCTGCTCGTCGCTGCGATCCTGCTCACACTCGGGTATTCGTTTGGCGATCGTCCGTTTTTCGAGGAGCTGTTTGGCCAAGCGCTGAAGCAGCATCCGCGCCTTCACAAGCTGCACGAGCTGCTGAGCTTTACCTATTGGAGCGTCGCCAAGCTGCTCGGCTACGGAATCTTGCCCGCGCTGCACCTGTGGCTGCGTCGAGAGAAGCTGTCCGACTTCGGTCTGTCGCTGCGTCACGCCGAAAACGTCGACGCGCGCATTCGCTTGCCGTGGGCGCGCATGTACCTTGCGCTGTTTGCCGGGATCTTGCCGCTCGTGCTGCTCGCGAGCTTCACCAAGTCGTTTCAGCAAAACTATCCCTTTTATCAGCAGGCCGGGCGCAGCGTGCTCGACTTCGTCGTCTGGGAAGTGGAATACCTATCGACCTTTTTCGCCGTCGAGTTCTTCTTCCGAGGCTATCTGCTCTTCGGTCTGCGTCGCTACTTGGGGAGCCTGTCGCTGTTTGTGTCGATGGTTCCCTACTGTCTGATTCACGTCCTAAAGCCTGCGCCGGAAGCGATCGGATCGATCGTTGCGGGGCTGCTCCTCGGGACGCTGGCGCTGTGTACCGGATCGCTGTGGTCCGGCGTGCTGCTCCATGTCTCGGTGGCGCTGTCGATGGACGTGCTGGCGTCGTGGCAGTCGGGACGACTTCCGCACTTCTAGCCGACGGTGCGGCGTGGCTTTTTCGATCTGAGACGGACTTCGATCGAGCTAGACCGTCGCGACAATCGGCTCAGGCAGCGTCTGTCCGTCGATAAACCGCTCGATGAGCTGCGCGATCCGCTGCGGCATTCGCAAAAAGCGAATCGCCATCGCGCGACTGTCACGATCCGCCCCGAGCACCACGCCTTCTAAGCACAGCACTTCGGGGCTTCCAGGCAGCTCCAGCTCGACGGTGACCGACAGATGCGGCACATCAGGTTCGAGCACTTTGTGAATCAGCATTCCGCCACGGCTGATGTTGACGCCTCGGCAGACGTGCGGCTGACCGCCCACGTACTTGTTGAGCAGGATGTCGATCGGTCTGCGCGGATCTCGTCGCTGATCGTTCTTCATGGTCGCTCCTTGTGAAAACCTACACCTGCCCGATATGTAGGGCAGATGTAAGATAGGGGCGTACCAATAACCACTCAAGTTTTTCCGAAGAATACCCAAAAGTGCCCATAAAGAGCCGCTCTCGGTCGCGCGTCACACCGTGGATTACCCGTCAGAGCAGTCGAGAAAGAAGCCACAGCGGGGGCAGCGCATCTTACAGCCTCGGTCGACAAGCTCACTGCCGCAGCCGGGACAGATGCGATGGCTTTCGACGGAGAGCTGGCCGATGGCCGGACTGGAAGTGACCCGACCTGCGCTTCCGTCGCTGGTTTGTGGATGATTCGACCTCGACTGCGTGAATGTACGTGGCTGGCTCATCAGCGCTCCTCGGCGGGAAACGCTAACCTTTTTGGAAAATGCCACCAACGGGAAACGTCTCCGACTGATAAGATGGGCTTGCGACACGGTCCGCGCTGATTCGGACCGTCGTGCCAGGATGCAGGCCGCATCCGGCGAACCGGGGGGACATGCTGACGAGCGACATACAGAGCCGATCGCCGAACGGTGAATCGTGAGCCTCAGCGATTCTGCACGCTCGCAGCTTGCGCTGGCCGTCGATCTACGCGACGCGGCGGTGCTGCTTGTGACCGACTCGGCGCGGGCGGCGGAGGACTTTCTGATCTCGCTCACCGAGTCGGGACTGAAGATGCTTCTTGCGGAAAGCGGTCCGGCTGCCAAGCAGAAGCTGATGCGAGAGCCCGTCGAGCTGGTGCTGGTCGATCTGAATCGCACGGACATGGACAGCTTCGAGCTGTGTCGGCAGCTCAAGGTTCCGCCGCAGACGCGCTTGATTCCGGTGCTGTTTCTGTCCAATCGCAGCGACATGGACGCCAAAATTCGTGCGTTCCGCGTCGGAGCCAGCGACTACATCGACAGCAGCGTCGACTTTTCCGAAGTCCTGGTTCGCATCGAGTACCACATCCGCATGGGTCGCAAGCTGCGCGAGATCGAGCGTGAAAAGACCGATCTGCTGCGAGAGCTTCGGGATCTGAAAAAAGAGCGCGACAAGCAAGTGGCACCGCTGCCGGTCTATACAAACCTCGCGGAGCTGCCGACCGGCTTCATCCTTGATAACAAGTATCGGCTGGAAAGCCTGATCGGTACCGGCGGTTTTGGTGTGGTCTACAAAGCCACGCACGTTCAGCTTCAGCGCCAGGTTGCGGTGAAGGTGTTCCGCCCGCTGACCAACCTGAGCACCGAGGACTCGCTGCGTCGCTTCCGTCACGAAGGTGCGTCAGCCAGTCGCTTGCAGCATCCAAACGCGGTGACGGTGCTCGATTCGGGGGTGGCGCCGGGTGGCATTCCGTATCTGGCGATGGAGCTGCTCATCGGTCGAACCCTGGCCGACGAGATCAAAGAAAAGAAGGTGCTGACCCTTCAGCGGATGATTCAGATCATTTTGCCTGTCTGTGATGTGCTCATCGAAGCACACGCAGCGACGCTGATTCATCGCGACATCAAGCCCGAAAACGTGTTTTTGCATAAGACGCGCTCGGGAGAAGTGGTCAAGATCCTCGACTTTGGCATTGC
>CALMML010000043.1 GCA_937868485.1 uncultured Myxococcales bacterium
GGGCTAGGCGCGGCGCAGGTCGCGGATCAAGGTGGGGCCAGCGGTGGTCTCGATGTGATCGCGAAGATCGCTGCTGAGCCCAAGGAAGAAGACAACCTCGGCGACCACGAACATCGGACCGATGAGCAGGCCGATGATGTCATCGACGAAGGCGGGCTTTTTGCCCTCGAAGTAGTGACCGACGAACTGAATGATCCAGCCGACGACGAAGCTGCCGATGCCGACCGAAAGCCAGGTCAGAAGCGGGGCATGGGCGAAGGCGTGACCGGCCACGACGGCGAGTCCAACGGCAAGGCTCGTGGCGACGCCGACCACGACGTGACGGCTCAGGTAAAACACGGTGGTGAGCACCCACATGACGACGGCGGCAGAGACGGGCGAGTCCGGGCCACCAATCGACAGACGCGCCAGCAGCTCAGCCACGGAAAAGACAATCATCGGGATGCCGACAAAGTGGGTGGCGATGTTGCGGCGGTCGCGGTGATAGGCGGCGTACTGCGAAAGAAGCTCGCGGGCGGTGCGCATGGGGAATCTCCTTCGGTCTAAGGGGAAAGGTTCTAGCGAAACGGCGGCGATCGTCAATGGGACTTCGCTCGGTCGGGCGTGGGCCGGGCACTTGCCGAAGGGGAGGCGGGTCGGGGTGCGGAAGACCTGACTTTCGCGCTAAGCTGCTGGAATCTCCGACGGATGGAAAGAGCGAACGATGTGGAACTCGCCCGGCCTTGAGACAGTGGAGCACACCAAGCAGGCCCTTATCGACCTGGGGCTGCGCTATGGGCCGCGTGTGCTGGTCGCGGTGCTGATCCTGCTCGGCGGGATCTTTGTGTCGGGTCGCGCGAGCCGGGCCGCAGGACACTGGCTGACGCGGATGCGGATCGAGCCGCCGCTCCAGAAGCTGCTCAGCCGGGTCTTGGCGGGCGCGGTGTTTGTGCTGTTTTTGACGATGGCGCTGCAAAACCTGGGGGTGGAGCTGCTGCCGCTGTTTGCGAGCTTGGGCGTCGCGGGCGTGGGTCTGAGCCTGGCGGCGCAGGGCGTGCTCGGCAACTTGGTGGCGGGGCTGACCATCATCTTTACGCAGCCATTTCGCATCGGAGAGTGGGTGGCGATGATCGGGGTCGAAGGCCGGGTCGATGCAATTGACCTGTTTTCGACGACGCTGAGCCTGCCGGACCGATCGAAGGTGGTGGTGCCCAACCGCAAGATCGTGGGGGAAGTGCTGCACAACTACGGCGCGCATCGGCAGCTGAGCCTGTCGGTCGGGGTGGCGTACTCGACGGATCTGCCGAAGGCGCTGGCGGTGCTGCGGCAGGTGCTGGCGAGCAGTGGGCGGGTGGTGCAGGAGCTAGAGCCGGTGCTCGGGGTGGTGGCGCTCGGGGACTCGGCGATTCAGATCTCGGTGAGGCCGTGGGTGGCGGTGACGGACTTTCAACTGGCGATTCGCGAGCTAAACCAAGCGATCGTCGAGGCGTTTCGGGCGCAGCGGATCGACATTCCGTTTCCGCAGAGCGAGGTTCGGCTGCTCGGGGCTGGATCGGATGTGGCGAAGGCGTAGCCGCAGCGAGTCGGACGCGCGGGCCTAGTCCTGTGTGCGCAGTCCGTGGGGCCAGCCTTCGCGCAGGGCAAACAGCGCGAGCGCCATGGCATAGGCTCCGATCACGTCGATGGTGTAGTGCAGGTGGGCGAAAAAGACGCTCAGCACGACCGCGATGTGGGACGCCAGCATCGGCAGGCGCAGCGCGCGGTGCGGCCAGGTGTAGAGCAGCAGCAAAAACGTCGCGCCGGTGTGCCCGGAAAAGAACAGGTCTTTGGTCAGATAGACGTGCGGAGAGTCGCGCAGCAGCAGTCCAAACGGGCTGGCCATGTCGAGCAGCGCGCGGGCAAACAGGCCGGGATCGCGATCGAACAGCCCCGCGTGAAGATCCGGTCCGCGCACCGGGCCCAGGCCAGTCGCCAGGATGCACAGGCCTCGGATGATGGACAACAGACCGGCGCTTATGCAGTAGCGACAAAAGCGCACGGGATCGAAGGCAAAGAGAAGCAGCGCCATCGGCACGTAGCCCAGCCCAAGCAGCCAGTAGTTGTAGCGATCGACGGCCTGTAGATACGGAATGCGGTCGATGATTGCGTCGGGCAGGTGCGGCGCGGGTCGATTTTCGGCCCACAGAGACAGCGCAATCATCACGACGAAGCAGCCGTAGCGGAACAAGACCGCCAAGGCCGCTTGGCCTAGGTAGCGACGGTGCGGGCTAGAAGCGAAGGTAGGCGTAGGCGTAGACATACGGAACGACGAGCAGCAGCGCATCAATGCGGTCGAGCATGCCGCCGTGGCCGGGGAGAAGGACGCCAGAGTCTTTGACTCCGACGGAGCGCTTGATGAGCGATTCCACCAGGTCGCCGAGCTGACCGAGGATGTTGGCGGGAATGGCGATGGCGAAGACGTCAAGCCAGCTCAGCATCGGCAGATACCACAGCTTGGCGACGCACAGGGCCAGCACGCTGCCGAGCAGACCGCCGACCGAGCCAATCCAGGTCTTTTTGGGACTGACGGCGGGCCACAGCTTGGCGGGAATCATCGGGCCCAGGAAGCGACCCGCAAAGTACGCACCGGTATCGGACACCCACGCGCTGGTGAGGCAGACGTAGATGAAGCCTCCGCCGAGCTTGGGCGTGGTCTTGAACATCACGAGCGGCACAATCAGCACACCGGCGTACAAGATGCCGAGCATCCACATCGACATGCGCGAGGCGACGGTCTCGATGTTGCCGTGGACAAACAGAAAGTAGAGCAGCCCGATGGACGTCACTGCAAACAGGCCAAACTGCTGGATGTGACCGTCGGGAACCCAGCAAAACAGGTTGCCGAGCAGGACGCCACAGAGCACGCCGAGCCAGCGGGTGGCGGCGGACTCGGCGGGCAGCGTCATGTTCATCCACTCGCGCAGGCCGGTGACTTGGGCGATCAAGATCCACGCCCACACGCCGTACGGTTCTTTCCACGAAATGGCGAGGATGAGCAGCGGAACCGCCACCACCGCCGTCAAAAATCGAAGGACCAGGTTAGACATCAGAACTCCCAGACTTGGCAGAATCAGCGTCGGCTTCGGCGGGATCGTCACTGCGATACGCGTCGAGCGCCAGCAGCAGATCGTCTTTGCCAAAGTCAGGCCACAGCACAGGGGTAGCGTAGAACCGGGCGCGGGTGGATTCCCATAGCAAAAAGTTGCTGGTGCGCTGCTCGCCGGAGGTCCGAATCATCAGATCCACTTTCGGCAGGCCCGCCGTCTTGAGCCGCGCCGACAGCTCGTCTTCGCTGATCTGCTGCGGATCGAGGCTGCCTTGCGCGACATCGTGCGCCAGCTTCTTCATCGCATCGGCCAGCGACTCTTGACCGCCATACGACAGCGCCAGCGACAGCACCATGTCTTGGTTGTGCGCCGACTCGGCGATCAGGCTGCTCAGCGGGTGAAGCACATACGCGGGCAGTCGCGAGATGTTGCCGATCGCTTGCAGCCGAATGCCGTTTTCCAGGATCTCGGTGCGCTCTTCGATCACGTAGTCGTGCAGAAGCTGCATCAGACCTTGGACTTCTTCGAGCGGACGTTCCCAGTTCTGTTCCGAAAACGCATACAGCGTCAGCGCCGAGAGACCGACTTTCCGTGCGGCGCGAACGACCTCGCGAACCGAGTGCGCGCCCCTGCGGTGCCCTTGCAGCCGAGGCAGACCCTGTTGCTGAGCCCAGCGTCCGTTGCCATCCATGATGATCGCAACGTGCCGAAGTCCCGGCGGAAGCAGCGGTTGAGTGCCCATTTCAAGCTGCCCTAACACGAGCGTTTGTCTCGTTCCAACAAAAAGCCGAGCGCGGCAGATCTTCTGTGCGGGCTCGATCGGCGCGGGCGATTCGGACTGGACGCGCAATCCCGCGTGGCTGCGGCGTGGTCGCGCGTGGTAAAAGGCGCGTGTGCCAGTCCAGTTTTCGTCTCGTCTGCCGTGGCAGGGGCTGACCAATCGCTTCACCCAGCAGCTTCTTGCGCTGCGCGAGCGAGGCGTGCCACTGCTTGATCTGGTGGTGTCCAATCCCACCCGCGCGCTGCCCTCGCTGTATCCTGATTCGCTGCTTGAGCCGCTGTCATCGCCCGAAGCGCTGCGCTATGAGCCTTCGCCGCAAGGTGCGCGGTCCGCTCGTCAGGCGATTGCCGACTATTATCACCGTCGCGGGCTGCACATCGATCCCGACCACCTGGTCCTGTGTGCGAGCACGAGCGAAGCCTATTCGTGGCTGTTTCAGCTTCTGTGCAATCCCGGCGATGTCGTGCTGTTTCCCGAGCCGAGCTATCCGCTCCTGCCGTTTTTGGCAAACCTCAGCAGCGTCGCTGTGCAGCCGTATCCGCTGCGCTTTGACGGACGCTTTCACCTCAGCGTCCCCGAGCTTGCGGCGGCCTGTTCCGATCGCACCCGCGCGCTCGTCTCGGTCAGTCCGAACAACCCAACCGGCAGCTATCTGCGTCAGCACGAAGCCGAGCGCATGCTTTCGTTGTGCGCCGAGCGGGATCTGGCGCTTGTCGTCGATGAGGTCTTTTCCGACTACGCATTTGCCGATCCGTGTCCGCAAGAAGGTCCGCGTCTTTTGTCGTGTGCCGAGCTTCCTTCGTCGCTGGCTCAGATTCCCGCGCTGCGCTTTGTGCTGTCGGGCTTTTCGAAGGTGCTCGGGCTGCCGCAGGTCAAGCTTGGCTGGATTTTGGTCGCCGGACCCGAGCCGCTGCGCAGCGACGCCCAAGCGCGTCTGGAGCTGATCGCCGATACCTTTCTGTCCGTCGGAACACCGATTCAGCTCGCGGTGCCGCAGCTTCTGTCGGCGCGCGATCACCTGTTTTCAGGCATTCAGCGACGGATTTCCGACAGCCTGACGATCTTGCAGACCCAGCTTGCCGGCTCCGCGGTGACGCTGCTTCCCGTCGAAGGAGGCTGGTACGCGGTGCTGCGTCTGCCGCAGCTTGTGTCGGAAGAAGAGTGGCTTTTGCGGCTGCTTACCGAAGACCACATGATCGTTCATCCCGGCTATTTCTTTGACTTTCCCGACGAGGCGTATGTCGTCGTCAGCCTGCTTTCCGACCCGGCGGACTTGTCCGAAGGCATTAGGCGACTGCTCGCCAAGGTGGAATCGCTATGATCGACGCTCGAGCCATTTTCGTCGGATGTGCGACGGTACTTGCTGTCTGCTCGGCAGCCCGTGGCGTTGCCCGTGCGCAAGATCCGACGGCACAGACCGACTCTCCGACGGCACTTTCACCACCTGCGCAGAGCCCGATCCTGATCGACGGCAGCCTCGGCAAGCTGATGATCGCGGGCTACGCCGAAGGCTTTTATCAGTGGAACTTCAACCGTCCCCCGAGCGGCATCACCAACTATCGCGGCTTTGACAACCGACACAACGCCTTCACGATCGCCAACGCCGTCGTCGATGCGCAGTATGAAAAGTCGGGCATCTCGGCGCGGATCGCGCTGCAAATTGGACACACTCCAAACACGTATTACCTGGCAGAGCCGACGTCGAAAGCGGACTTGTCGTCGAGCGTCATTGGCGCAAGCGATGCCGCGACGTGGCGCTTCATCCAGCAAGCGATCCTGGGCTACAAAATCGGGCTCGGCAGAGGCCTGCTGGTGCAAGCCGGGGTGTTTCTGTCGCCGATTGGTCCCGAGTCGATGGCCGTGCGTGAAAACTGGATGTTTTCGCACTCGGACTTGTTCTTTAGCTTGCCGTTTTATCACTCGGGTGTGCGTCTGACCCAGCAGCTTGGCGAAGCGTGGTTTGCGACAATCGGCGTCGTCAATGGCTGGAACTCGGTCGTCGACAACAACAGCGAAAAGTCGATCTACGGCCAGCTTTATTACAACCGTCCCGATCGCCTGCAAGCGTCGCTTTTGTACTTCACCGGCGTCGAAAGAAACCCGCTCGATGGTGTGCGCGGCTGGCGACACCTGATTGATGCGTGGACGACGCTGTACTTCGGGCAGCGCTTTGCCTTCAGCCTGCATGGCTCACTTGGGTTTGAACCGCAGCAGACCGCGACGGCGATGTGGCTGGCGGGAGCGACGTATGTGCGACTGCGGATTTTGCCCTGGCTTCAGCTTGCGGCGCGCGGCGACGTGATGTGGGAACGCAAAGCCGATCTGCCGATCTTCTTCGCTGGAGACGTGAGCTATCTGGCGTCGGGAACCGGCACGCTCGAGTTCAATGTCGCGTCGGGCCTGCTGGTTCGGCTCGAGTATCGTCACGATCACTCCGACGGTGGAGCGTTCTTTACCGCTCCGGGCGATTCCTCGCTGTTTTCGGGTCGCGACGTGGAAACCGATCGACAAGACACGCTGACCGTCGGCGCAGCGGTCTGGTTCTAGCGGCTTGTGACGAATCAGCACGGCTCGGCGTAAAAACTAGACTGGCGACGGACGACCTCGCTACGGTGGCGCTGCGTAGCGATCCCAAACGGTCAGCCCCTTTTGCCAAGGAGTTTTCGCCATGTCTGCCCCGGTCAAGTACCTGCTCGACGAAGCTCGTCTGCCCAAGGCTTGGTATAACATCGTCGCTGATCTGCCGACGCCGCCGCCTGCGGTGCTGCATCCCGGAACGCAGCAGCCCATCGGTCCCGCCGATCTGGAGCCGCTGTTTCCGATGTCGCTCATCGAGCAGGAAGTCTCTGCGGTGCGCGAGATCGAGATTCCCGAGCCCGTGCGCGACGTCTATCGGCAGTGGCGTCCGTCGCCGCTGTATCGAGCGCGTCGGCTGGAACGAGCGCTGGATACGCCCGCGCGCATTTACTACAAGTATGAAGGCGTTTCTCCGTCGGGGAGCCACAAGCCGAATACCGCCGTTCCGCAGGCGTTTTACAACCGGGAAGCGGGGATTCGGAAGCTCACCACCGAGACGGGCGCAGGTCAGTGGGGATCGTCGCTGGCTTTCGCGGGTGCGCTGTTTGGCATCGAGGTCCAGGTCTTCATGGTGCGCGTCTCGTACGATCAGAAGCCGTATCGTCGCGCGCTGATGGAAACCTACGGTGCGCGCTGTGTGGCGTCTCCGTCGATGGAAACGCGCTCGGGTCGATCGATCTTGGTGGACAACCCGAGTCATCCGGGCAGCCTCGGGATCGCGATCTCCGAAGCGGTCGAGCTGGCGGCGCAGCGAGACGACACCAAGTACGCGCTCGGCTCGGTGCTCAATCACGTTTTGCTGCATCAGACGGTGGTCGGTCAGGAAGCGCTCGCGCAGCTGGAGCTGGCCGACGACTATCCCGACATCTTGGTTGGCTGCACCGGCGGAGGCTCAAACTTTGCGGGCCTGGTGTTTCCGTTCCTGGGGATTCAGCTTCGGGGGGGCCGAAGTGTCCGTGTGATTGCCGTCGAGCCGTCCGCTTGTCCGTCGCTCACCCGGGGCAAGTACGCCTATGACTTTGGGGACACTGGCCGTCTGACGCCGCTTGTGAAGATGCATACGCTCGGGGCTGCGTTTACTCCGCCGGGCTTTCACGCGGGGGGACTGCGCTATCACGGCATGGCGCCGCTCGTCAGTCACATCAAAGAGCTGGGGCTTATCGAAGCGCGTGCGTATCAGCAGATCAAGTGCTTCGAGGCGGGTGTGCAGTTTGCGCGTGCGGAAGGCATCTTGCCCGCGCCGGAAGCCAACCACGCGGTGCGAGCGACGATCGACGAAGCGCTGCGCTGCAAGGAAGAAGGTGTGTCGCGCTCGATCTTGCTCAACCTGTGCGGACACGGTCACTTCGATATGCAGGCCTACAGCGACTACTTTGCGGGTCGACTGAAGGATCTGCCGTATGAAGAGTCCGAGCTGGCGATGGCGCTCGCGGGGCTTCCGTCGGTGAGCGTCTAACGCGCTTACGGACCGCCGATGCTCGACGGAAGGGTCTGGCTGCGCTCTCGGCTTGATCGACAGCTGCTGCGATCAAACAGCAAGCTGAAGGTCAAGATCGACACAGCCGCCAGATACAGCAGCGCGATCAAGATTCGATAGGTCAGCGATCGTCGCTCACTCGGGCTCGGTGATGCACTTCGCGACGACTCGGAGCCTGGCGTCGGCGTCAGGCTCGATCTCGGCAGCACGACCGCACCCGATCGCCCGGCGGACAGCGACGAGCTAGGTGCCGCGTTCATCATCGACGAGCTTCCACCTGGATACGAGCCGCTCGGACTCGAAGACAGCGACGAAATCGGTACACCGTCGTTGCGCAGCGAATGAATCGAGTTCAGCGCCGAAGTCGACTGCGACAGCGCCTGCATGTTCGAGTTGGTTCGTCCCGACGAGGTTGTCCCGATTCCCGAGCGAGACATATTGACGCCACCGCTGCGCATCACCGGCGGCAGCGACGCGCTCGAACGAACCGGCGGCGGATAGGTTCGGGTCAGCGCCGTGGGTCGAGACGGTGCGACCGCTTGCGCCACCAGCGTCGGCAGGCTCAGCGGCGGCACCACCGCAGGCCTTGTCCACAGTCGATCTTGTGGATGTGTGATCGCGATTCGCAGGGCTTCGGCAAAGTCATCGACCGTCGGATAGCGCAGCGTCCGATCGCGACACAGCGCGCGCTCGATCACCGATTCCAGTGCCACCGACACCTCGGGCCGAAGCTCGCGCAGCGACGCTGGATCGTGCGTCATGATCTTCGCGAGCAGCAGCAGGTTCGCATTCGGTCCATCCGGCGGCAAAAACGGCGGTCGTCCCGCCAGCATCTCGAACAGCACCGCCGCTGCACCGTAGACATCGACGCGCTCGTCAATTTCGCCGCCTTGCGCTTGCTCGGGCGCCATGTACACCGGCGTGCCCAGCGCTTGACCTGCTTCCGTCGCTGGATCGTCTTTGAGCCGCGCCACGCCGAAGTCCACGACCTTGATGCGATCATCGTGCAGGCTGCTATCGCCTCCGTCGGACGGAGCATGCAGCACGACGATGTTGTCCGGCTTGATGTCGCGATGAATGATCCCGACGCGGTGCGCACACGACACGGCGGCCAGCACTTGCAAGATGATCGCCACCGCTTCTTTGGGCTCGAGCGGACCGCGCTCGGACAGCACCCGCGACAGCGGCATCCCTTGCAGATACTCCATCGCCATGTAGAGCGTGCCGTCGCGTTCGCGCGCAAAGTCGTACAGCTCGACGATCGCTGGATGCTTCAGTCGCCCGAGCGCTTCGGCCTCACGCTGAAACCGACCGACCTTTTCTTGGCGATCGGCGCGCTGCTCTCCGACCACCAGCTGCAGCACCTTTACGGCGGAGACTTTGTGCGGATCTTCGGTATGGTGGGCCAAAAACACCGCGCCCATTCCACCTCGACCGATGAGCTTGTCGACGCGCCAGACCTTGCCGATCACCGGAAAGACCAAAGGCAGCTGACACCTCGGACACGACGAGTACGCCGCCGGGTAGCTGCTTTCGCAGGAGACGCAGATTTTTTCCTGGTCCTTGCCTTTGCTCACGATGGTTGGCTAAGCGCTATGCGTCAAAAGCAGCCCAGGTTTGGGCAGCTTGTCTCATCAATGTATCATGCGGCGGCTTTACCAATGAACACCTCGTCCGAAGGCAAGACCAAGCTGCTGCGCACCATGCAGCGCACCATCGTAAGTTACGGGCTGATATCGAAAGGAGATCGCATCATGGTGGCGATCTCCGGCGGCAAAGACAGCTACACGATGCTCGATTTGCTGTGGGCAGCCAAAAAGCGCGCGCCGTTTCCATTCGATCTGGTGGCCGTACACCTGGATCAAGGACAGCCGGGGTATGACGGTAGGCCGCTCGAAGGCTGGCTTTCGGACTTCGGGGCCCCGTATGAGATCCTGCGCGAAGACACCTACAGCATCGTCAAGCAGCTGGTGTCCGAAGGCGATACCTACTGCGCGCCGTGCTCTCGTCTGCGTCGAGGTGTGCTGTACAGCGCCGCCGAGCGCCTGGGCTGCAACAAGATCGCGCTTGGACATCATCGCGAAGACACGCTTCAGACGCTGATGCTGAACTTGCTGTATTCGGGGAAGCTGCAAGCGATGCCCGCGAAGTACCGAACCGACGACGGGCGCTTTGAAGTGATTCGTCCGCTCATCGACTGTGCCGAGCGAGACATTGCCGCCCATGCGCAAGCGGCGGGCTATCCGATCTTGCCGTGTAACTTGTGCGGATCGCAGGATGGCTTGCGGCGCAAACAGGTCGAGTCGCTGCTGGCTCAGCTTGAGACGACGATTCCCGATGTGCGTCAGGTGATGCTGCATGCGCTGAAGAACGTTCGGCCTACGCACCTGCTCGATCAGAGCGTGGCGGCGGCGTGGTCCGAGCGTCGTCCCGAGCTGCGTCCTTCGCTACGTCCGCAGGTCATCGACGGACACCTCCCGATCCTGGAATAAGCCCGGCTGGTTTGGCTCGCGCTGTGCGGCGGCTGTGCAAGTTTTGCTCGCACAGGCAGGGATGTGTGGGGTAGGGTGCGCGGCTCAGGAGGTTTTAGAACCATGGTTTTGAGCTTACGCGGAGCCAAACTACTGGCAGCAGTTGCGTCGCTCAGCGGCGTGTTTTTTATGGCGGGCTGTCCCAATCCGCCTCCGACCCCAGACATGGGGACCGTTGATCTGACCAGTCCAGTCGATGACATGACCACCCCGGTGGTGGACATGACCATGACGGGCTGCAATCCCGCCGTCGAGAGCTGTGATATGGCGCAGCCGCCGGTGGATATGACGAAGCCGGGCGATATGACGGTGCCGCCGGGCGATATGACGGTGCCACCGGGCGATATGACGGTGCCACCGGGCGATATGACGATGCCGCCGGGCGATATGGCCAAGCCGGACATGGCGTCGGGCGACATGACGGTGCCGCCGGGCGATATGACGGTGCCGCCGGGCGACATGGCCAAGCCGGATATGGCGACCTCGCCGGATATGACCGCACCAGCCGATATGACCGGCGGAGCGGGCGCGATTGGCGATCCCTGCACCTCGGATGCGGTCTGTAAGAAGGGTCCGTCGCCGGTCTGCTGGAAGAGCAACATCGGCAACAACCCGATGAACCCCGCGACGCCAGGTGGCTACTGCTCGTCCGAGTGTACGAGCGATGCGGCCTGCGGCACCGGTGCTCGCTGTGTGAGCCTGGGCGCCAAGAGCTACTGCCTCGCGAGCTGCAATAGCGCGACGACCTGCCGCAAGCCGGGCTATGCCTGCTCGTACTACGACATGGCGGGCGTGTGCTTCCCCGACACGATCTTCGACTGCAACACCAAGACCGCGACCTGCACCGAAGCGGGCACCGGCAAGATGGGTGGCTGCATCCGTCAGGCGTACGAAGACAAGGGAACCTGCGCGGCAAGCTGCACCGCTGGCACCGGAACCTGCGCTTCGATCGGATCGACCAAGCGTCAGTGCATCTACCTTGATGCGACGCGCGCTCCGAACAGCGATGCGTGGAAGGGTCTGATCTGCTTGGAAAGCCCGGCCACCGCTGTGACCCCAGGCGGATCGTGCGGCTACCTCAACGACTGCACCGATGGCTACCAGTGCGATGGCGCGAGCAGCACCTGCCGTCAGATCTGCACCAAGGGCGGCACGCCAGCTTGCACCATGGGCATGTGCGCGGATGCATTTGGCACCACCGCGACCGGCCCGGGTCTCTGCCGCTAGCTGACCTTCCTTTGGCTGCCGAGGCCACACGCACTCGGCAGCCTCGCTTGTTCCTTCCTCTGAGCCACTTCCCATCGCATCAGCCACTTAGTCGGTAGATGTCATCCGGCACTCCCCACCTGCGGCTCTGTCCACCGCCCGAAAGCGAACCGGCGATCGTGGCGCACGACACGCCGACTGTTTCGGCTCCGCTCACCATTGAGCGCCTCTTTGCGGACTATTCGGGCTATGTCGCGACGGTGGTCTTGCGCGTGCTCGGTCGAGATCACGAGGTAGATGACGTGGTTCAAGAAGTATTCCTCGATGCCATGAGCGGCCTGCGGTCGGTGCAAAACCCGGCGGCGGTGCGAGGCTGGCTCAAGACCATCGCGGTGCGCAAAGCCTGTCGGCACCTGCGAAAGCGCAAAGTGCGGGCATTTTTGGGCCTGGAGCGCGACTGCTGTTACGAGCACATCGCCGATCCGAGCTGTGGACCCGAAGATCGGACGCTGCTCAGTCGGGTGTATCGACAGCTGGACTCGCTGCCGGTGTCGGATCGCGTGGCCTGGACGCTGCGTCACGTCGATGGCGAACAGCTTGAGACGATCGCGACGCTCTGTGGCTGCTCGCTGGCGACGGTGAAGCGTCGGATTTCGGCGGCCCAAGCCGTGCTGGAACGGAGGCTGCGTCATGGCTGAGCTACCGATGGAACTGGAAGAAAAGCTTCGTCAGGCAGCCGGTCATGTTCAGGCCGACTGGTCTGCGGCCCGTGCGAGCGCTGTGCTGTCGCAGCTACAGGTCACGCAAGTTCGTCGCAAGCGGCAACAAGTGGTGGCGAGATCGCTGCTTTTGCTGCTGCTGTGCGTCGCAGGCGGTTTGCTATGGAATCGCGGCGCAGGCAAGGTCTACGTGGCGGCGCGAACCGAGCCATCGCTTGTGCAGCTGACCGACGGATCGCTGGCGCAAGCGCTGGATGCGAACAGTCAGCTTCAGCTGGTGACAACGCAGCCCGATCGCGTGCTGATTCACCTGCGCGGCGCAGCGTCGTTTCATGTGCAGAAAAATCCCAAGCGGCTCTATCGCGTCGAGACGGATCGTGTGGCCGTGGAAGTGCTCGGGACGCGCTTTGTGGTCAAAGAGCGGCTCGATCATCGGGTTCACGTCGAGGTGAGCGAAGGTCGCGTGCGCGTGCTGTGGGACAAGCAGCAGCGCGAGCTATCGGCGGGCACGAGCGGTGACTTTCCAGAGTCCGATGCGGCTGCGTCGGCTGAACCTCGTGGCACTGGGTCGTCGGAAACTGTCGATTCCGCTGGTTCATCCAGCGATGCGCTCGTGGACGGTCCAAGCGTGGTGCAGGCTCCCGCCGCGCCGACTGTGCTGACACCCAGCCGGGTGGCGAAGATCCAAGCGCTGCCGATTGCGAAGCAGTTGCCGCCTGGGACGATGAAAGATCCGGTGCAGCCGGTGGAGTCGTGGCAGTCGCTCGCAGAGCAAGGCAAGTTCGAGCTGGCCTATGCGCAGGCGTTTGTTCATGGCTCACCGCGCGACGGAGAGCTGGACCCGGTGGAGCTGCTGCTACTTGCCGATGTGGCGCGCTTTTCGGGTCATCCGAGTGATGCGGTGCCGCCGCTGCGACGGCTGCTGCGGGTGTTTCCGACCGATCCGCGCTCACCGCTGGCGAGCTTTACGCTGGGACGGATTCTGCTCGATGACCTGGGACAGCCACGACAAGCCGCCGAGAGCTTTCATCACGTTGGCGAGCTAGACCCGGAAGGCCCGCTGACGCAAGATGCGCTGGGACGGGAAGTGGAAGCGTGGTCACGAGCCGGAGAGCAGAGCCTAGCGCGCAGTCGAGCCGAAGAATACCTGCGACGGTATCCGTCCGGGCGTCGGCTGCGATCGGTGAAGCGGTACGGAGCGCTCGATTGACGCTGGGCCGCTGGGCCGCTGGGATCGTCCTTTGCTTGTGGACGCAGCTTGGCTTTGCGGCGGGCTCCTCGTCACCGCAAGTGGCGCTTCAGATCGATGACTGTGCGGCGGTTGCGCAAGAAGACGTGCGGCGCTGGCTTCAGCTCGAGCTGGGTGAACAAGTCCTGACGCTGGCAGACGCTTCCAGTTCCAGCAGCGTGGCGCGTGTGACCTGCGAGGAGCCGGGACGACTGTCGCTGCGCATTGATGATCCGCTCACGGGGAAGTCGATCTGGCGCAGCATCGATCTATCGAGCCAGGCCGAGTCGGTGCGGGCGCGGCTGCTGGCGGTGGCGATTGCGGAGCTGCTCTACGCGAGCTTTGCCGAGCTTCTTCTCGATCAGCGCGCCGAGGTCGCGACGCCCAAGCCGACGCAGCCCGTGGCGGTGGTGAAGGCGTGGAGTGGCCTTCTAGAAGACAAGCTCAAGCAGCCGCTGCCGCCGCTCGGGGTCGAGCTGGGTGTGGTCGCGAGCATTGCCGTGCAGCAAGACGCGCCGACGCTTTTGGCCGGTGGCGGGCTGCGCCTTTTGGCTGATACGCCGTATCACCTCGGCTGGGATGTCGATCTGCAGTATCTGTTTGCGCGCACCGAAGGGTCGCTTGGCAGCGTGCGCAGCGATCGCATCGGCGGACGGCTGGCGGTTCATGGACAGGTGCGGCTGCCCAAGCTGGTGATTCGCGGGGGCGGCGGGCTGCGGCTCGGGCTGGTACGGCATGTCGGCGAGCCGCTCGATCCTGCTGCCACCCTGGGCAGCGTGCAGTGGGGCCCGTGGGTAGAGCCGGTGCTGGTGGGAAGCTTGAGCGTTGCGATTGCGCGGCTGCGGCTCGACTTGGCGCTGGAAGGCGGATATGTCGCAGTGCCGGTCCGAAGTCGCGCATCCGGGCTGGAGACCACGTCGCTCAGCGGGCCGCAGCTGCTCATCAGCTTGGGCGTGGGCTCGTTTCTTCGCTGACCGCATATCCAGGTTCCCAGCTTGCGCGGTACACTAAGGGGCTATGGATCCGGTCATCATCGGCCCCCTGATTGCGCTTGGTTTCATTGGTCTTCTGGTGGCGGTTCGCGTCATCCTCGCGGCGAGCAAGAAAGCACCCGTCGAGAGCAAGACCAAAGTGCTCGTTCACGCCATCAACGACGAGCGCTGCACCGGCTGCGAGGCCTGCGTGCTGGTCTGTCCCACCGCCGTCTTGGAGCTCAAGAGCAACAAGTCGAAGGTGATTCGCTTCGACGACTGCATCCAGTGTGAGCAGTGCGCCGTGGTCTGTCCGACGACCGCGCTCGTGATGTTCCGCGAAGGAACGGAGCCGCCGCCGGTGCTGGTGCCCGACCTCGACGACTATTATCAGTCGAAGGTGCCGGGGCTGTACCTGCTCGGAGAGGCTGCGGGCAAGCCGCTGGTCAAAAATGCGGTGAACCTGGGTCGCGCCGCCGTCGAGCACACGCTGCGCAGTGGCATGCGACCGGGGGCGCTCGCTCCGATGGCAAAGCCCGATCTGACCTGCGTGGACGTGGTGATCGTCGGCAGCGGTCCCGCCGGGCTGTCCGCCGCGATGGCGTGTCAGCAGCGCAAGCTGTCGTATGTGGTGCTGGAAAAAGACGCCTTTGTGGCCTCGACGATCGCGCGCTATCCCAAGGGCAAGTACGTGATGGCCGAGCCCTACGACGTGCGCTGCGTCGGGCTTCTGCCGGTCTACGACTCGCCCAAGGACAAGCTGATCCTCGACTGGAACCGGATCTTGACCCAGGTTGGGCTCGACATTCGCCTGCGTGAGGTGGTCGAAAAGATCGAGCGTCAGCCAAACGGCACGTTCGCGGTCGGCACCGACAAGGGCAAGTACCTGACGCAGCGGGTCATGCTGTGCATCGGAACGCGAGGCAAGCCGCGTCGGCTCAACGTACCGGGCGAAGACCAAGCGATGGTGCAGCCGCTGCTCGATGACCCGGATCTGTATTCGGGCAAGACGCTGCTGGTGGTGGGCGGTGGCGATAGCGCGGTGGAAGCGGCACTTTCTTTGGCGACGCCGTCGCTGCGCAACAAGGTCATCATCTCGTACCGAGGCAAGGCGTTTAACCGCGTCAAGGCGAAGAACCGCCAAGCGATCGATCAAGCGATCCACGAAAAGCGCATCCTGGTGCTGTTCGGATCGAACGTGAAAAACTTCGGCAACGGCAACGTGAACATGAAGCTGGTCGAAGGCCGCGAGCGCGTGATTCCGATCCAGGGCGCGTTTGTGCTGATTGGTGGCGATCCGCCGATCAAGTGGCTGGAAGACATGGGCATTGGCTACGTGCAAAAGCCACATGGGTTTGTGCGGCCTCCGACCGACATGCTGGTCGAGCGCTTGATCGGTCGGCAGCCTTCCAACGACAAGCCGAACCTGCCGGTGTCCGAAGAGCTGTCGGGCTTCTTCGATCACGCGGCGTTTGCTTCGCTGGCGGATGAAGCGGGCGGCAAAAAGGCGCGCAAAGAAGCGACGATCATGGTGCCCAAGGACGAGTTCCTGCTGCACCTGCCCGAAAAGCTGCGGGTCGATCCCGAAGCGCAGAAGGTCTCGCAGCTCCGTCATCACTAGCCCGCCCGCCGTCATTCCCCTTCCCAAGACTTCGATCATCCCTGGCGCAAAGGCGATAGCGGCCAGGAAGACTTTGATCATCCCTGGCGCAAAGCGGATAGCGGCCAGGAAGACTTGGATCATCCTGCGGCGCAACGCGGATAGCGGTTGGGAAGACGTTGGAGATCCCCGGTGCCAGCTGGACGGCCACGGGGAGGAGGCGGGCGCTTGGGGACTAGGCCTGCTTTTGGGCGGCGAGCTGGGCGCGCTTGGCAGGGGCGAGCTGTAGGTCCGACGTGAGCCACGCGCCACCGGACTTGACGGCCAGGCGGCGGAACGAGCGCAGCACGAAGTCGACATCGGCAGCGGCTTCAGCGGTCGGCACGTACGGCGGGGTCGCTACGCCAAAGCGGAAGACCTTGCCATCGGGCTCGCACAGCCAGCGCGCCACGGTGTGGGTGGGCACGCCGCCAAGCAGCATGCTGACGGTCACGGCCATCGCGAGTCGTCCGCCTTCGCTGCCACCGGGTGGGTCGATTGGCTCGGAGCTGATCTCGATGTTGGTCGCGCCGTTCTGCTGCCACTCGGCGATCTGCTGCTGCACCATCTCGGACAGCTTGGCTTGACGGGTCTCGGGGGACAGCGTCACACCGGCAATCACACGGACATCGAGCATCTGCGGATCGTCGGCGCCTTCGAGGATGACGCGCGACAAAAGCTGCACACCGGCAGGAATCGGCAGCACGCCTTCGGGAATCGGCTGGTAGCGAGGCGGAATCTTGACCGCGCAGCCAAGCTTGGGCAGCTCGATCTCGGCACCCACGGCGGGCAGTGCGGGCGCGGGATTGGTGATCGTCAGCACGTCTTTCGACTGTCCGAGCAGCCACTTGACCGCTTTGCGAACGCAGGTGAGCGGGTGCGTCGGGAACTTGTCATCGTGCGAGGGATCGTCAAAGTGCGCCTGACCGAGCTTGCGCCGAACCTTGGGCAGTCCTTCGCCGGGGTTTTGCTGCAGCGCGAGCGTGAGGAGCTGGTTTTCGCGATAGCCGGTCTGCTGGCTGTGCTGAAACACCGTGATGTCGAGCAGGCCGTTGGCGAGCGGAATCAGGATGTTGCCAACGACGGCTTCCAAGATGGGCTCGTAGGCGACGCGACGCAGGATGAACAGCGCTTCGACGCCATCGACCGTGATGGTTTCCACCGAGATGAGCGGCGAAAACTCGGGATCGGTGGTGCGAACCGGCGGACGCTGCGTGCCCTGCTGCACTTGGATCTGGTGATAGTGCTGCTCGAAGCCGTAGCGTGCGTGGCGCTCGATGTCGCGGCGCTGCTCGGTGGCAAACTCCTTGCGGAAGTCGGCGCGCCAGGGTGCGTGGATGATGTGCCAGCCGACCTTGTGCTCCTCATCGAGGAGGACGACGCGACGGTCTTGCTGCTCTTGGAGCTTCCAGCCGTCGGGGATGGCAAAGCGAACACCGGGAAGACCTTGTTTCAAATCGTCAATGAAGCCCATGGAGCCCTACCTTACCACGAGCGCTTCCAGCGGCTAAAAGCCAATCTGCGGCGCGGGCGCGTGGGGCTGGGCGGGTCAAAACAGGCGCGGCTGCGAGACGGGCACGGCCACTGGCTCGGGCAGGCCCAGGTGCTGATAGGCGCGGCGGGTGGCGACGCGACCGCGTGGTGTGCGGGTCAGAAACCCTTCTTGGATGAGGTACGGCTCGTAGACATCTTCGATCGTGTCGGACTCTTCCGAGACAGCAGCGGCGAGCGACTCAATGCCGACCGGGCCGCCGTCGAAGCGTTCGATCACGGTGCGCAGAAGGGTGCGATCCATGTCGTCGAGTCCCAGCTTGTCCACGCCAAGTCTGTCGAGCCACTTGCCGCAGTACGGATCATCAATGAAGCCGTTTTGTTCGACCTCGGCGAAGTCGCGGACGCGGCGGAGCAGGCGGTTGGCGATGCGTGGCGTGCCTCGGGCGCGCTGACCGATGGTGTGACAGGCGGCGTCGCTGATCGGAACGTGTAGGCGCAGGGCGGAGCGACGGGCAATCTCGGCCAGCTCAACCGGTGAGTAGTAGTCGAGCCGCAGCACGATGCCGAAGCGATCGCGCAGCGGAGAGGTCAAGAGCCCAGTGCGAGTCGTCGCGCCCACCAGCGTAAAGCGCGGCAGCGTCATGTGAATGAGCTGCGCGGCGGGGCCTTCTCCGACGGGAATTTCGATGCGATAGTCTTCCATCGCGGGATACAGGTATTCCTCGACGACGGGCTGAAGGCGGTGGATCTCGTCGATGAACAGGACGTCGCGCTCACCCAGGCTGGTCAGGTAGCTGGCGAGCGTTCCTTTGTGATCGATCGCGGGCGCGCCCACGGGTCGTAGCGTCACCCCAAGCGAAGCAGAGATGAGGTGCGCAAGCGTGGTCTTGCCCAGGCCCGGCGGTCCGCAGAACAGGACGTGATCGAGCGCTTCTCCCCGCCGACGTGCTGCTTCCACAAAGACCTTGAGGTTATCGACCACGCGACGCTGACCAATGTATTCGTCAAAGCTTCGTGGGCGCAGCGCTGCGTCAAAGGCTTCTTCGTGAGCGGCGCGACTGGGCACCAGATCGGCTTGGCGACCGAAGGACGGCGCGGAATCTTCATAGCCACCAACAAACGATCGCGTCTTTGGCCGGGCTTTGTCTGTAGAAGGACGCTCGGACGGGGCAGGGGACACAGCCCGAGGAAGAGAAGAGGGCAGCGAGTGCTCGGCGGGATGCGTAGAGGGCTCGGCATCGACGTGACGTTTGCGCGGCATGGCGGACATCGTGCCACAGCGGCGCACCTGCGCCCATGGGCCAAAGCGTCGCGGTGGTCGTACCTCACCGATTCCGCGTGCGAACCGGTTGATGTCCAGCCAAACCAAGCGGTTATCGACCCGTGCGAGCCGAAAGCTAACGAAACGTCAGATTTTTTCACGGTTCCATTTTTCTCGTCGGATGTCCGCTGTCTGCCGTGCTAAAGTGAGGTGCGGTTGCCTATCCGCAGCCAGTAGGTATTGGGGGAACGTATGGCCTTGCGCAGCTCTGACCCGCCTAAGCCAGGGACCGGGCCGAGCCCACCCGCTAAACCAGGACACAAGGGCCCATCGCTGGGCGGTCTGGATCAAGATGATGACGATGACCGTCGGCCAAGCCCTGGCAAGATCCGTCTGACCACGGAAGGTCGTGCGCCGGTGCTGCCGCCGCGACCGGAGCCGGGTCCACCGACGCGGCCTGTTCTGAACTTGCCGGGAAGCTCTGCGCCACCGGGGGCTCCGACGGTTACGTCAAACTCCATGCGCAGTGCGCCGGTCAGTCCGCCGACCGTCCCGGCGAGTCCGGCGCTGCCGTCCAGTAGCTTGGCCGATGAGCAAGGCGAAGCGACGGTGATGCTGGCGCAGCCGATCGTGCCCAAAGACGACGGCGAGTCGACGCGCATGCTGTCGGGACCACTGCCGGGAATGCACTTTGCGAACCCAAGCGGTGGGCAAAATCAAAACGAGTCGACGCGCCTTGGGACGATGGATCAGTTTGCGAACCTGCCGGGTGTCAGTAGGCCCGTCGCAGAGCCGAGCAAGCCCGTGTCGGCCAAGCCGCCAAGCAAGCTCAAGCCGATCGCTGAGATCAAGGCCAAGACCAAGGTCAAGATTGCGCCGACGGACCCGCAGCGAAAGATGTTCCAGCAAGAAGCAGCGGAGCGTCGGGCGGGCGAGACGAGCGGCTTTATCGATAAGGTGAAAGAAGCGTCGGGACTGTTCAAGCTCAGCGGCAACCAGCAGTACGACGCACCGTCAGAAGGAACGATGGTTGGCGCGTTTCTGGGCTTTGCGGCGCTGGAGGCTGCGGCGGGTGGCGCGCTCAAAGATCCGACGGCGGATACCAAAGCGGCGGTCGAGCATGCGCCGATCTTGGCGGGACTCAATCCGCAGTTTGTG
>CALMML010000044.1 GCA_937868485.1 uncultured Myxococcales bacterium
CTTCTGCGCAGCCACCCCGACTGGACCGTCATTGATGTCACCGGCAAAGCGATCGAAGAGACCGCCGCCGATGTCCTCCGCAGCTATCACCAGCGCACCGGCACCCCGATGCACTAAGGCAGCAGCTCGGAAAGCGGTCCTTGCGCGATCCGTCCCGGTCCTTCGCCGCCAAACTGGTTGAAGTCCACCTTCGTCTTGCCAACCTGCGTCGGTGTTGCCCCCGCGAGCTGACCCAGCGTCGCCCACAGGTTGGACACCTGACGATGACCCGAGCCGCCGGTATCGACGCCCGGATAGACGATCGTGCGCCCGCCGGTTCGCAGTCCCAGCGCGCTGCCACCGATCAGCACCACCGGAAACTCCGATGCGGTCGAGTGATGCTGCTCTCCGTTGTCACCGATGTACACGATCACCGTGCTGTCGAGCATGCTTCCGCCCGCCGGATCAGGCGTGTTCAGAAGCGGCAGCGCCATGTACTGCACAATCGCGTCGATCTGCTGCTTGGTGATGTCATGGATCGTCGCCAGGTATGTCGGGTCTGCCGCCGAGCCGTGATGCAGGTTGTGCCGCGTCACTCCGCTGTTGGCTGCCGGTGTCGCCGATGGATACGTCATGTCGAAGCTCCAGCCGGAGCCGCAGCCGATGACCGCAACGTGGGTTAGATCCCCTTTGAGCGCGGCAGTGGCCAGCTCTAGCTGTCCCGCAAAGCGCCGAATCGGGTTGTTGTTCAAGGTCTGGTTCTGCGTGTACAGCGGATTGCTAGACGGCGAGGCGGGCGCAATCGGTCCCAGCTTGCCGCGCATCGCCAGCAGCTGGTTTTGCCGCAGCGCACTCGCTTGCAGCGACGCCAGATACGACTCCAGCTTGGCGCGCTCGGCACTGTTTCCCGAAAACGCAGACACCGCAGCCTGGGCATCTGCCTGCGCAAAGGACAGCAGGTTGCCACGCTGATCGAACGCCGCTTGCTCCACCGCCGAGCCGACCAGCCCAAACAGGGACGTAAACGCCGCATACGGATCCACGATGAGCGGCGCAGCCCGGTTGCGATCGTACGCGCAGGTGTCGTAGTTGAGCCGTCGCTTCAGATCGAACGAGACACCGAGTCGCACCGCATCGTAGGGAGTCTGTCCGCGCACACCAGCCACCGCAGCCAGCGCCGCATCAATCGTCGGTCCGTTGGGCTGACCTCCGACACTCCGCGTAGACGACAGGACGCCGTGCAGCGCCGTGTGTCCACCGCCCGTGATGCGCGAAGACAGTCCAAACAGCACCGCCGTCTGCTGCGCCAGCCCATTTGCGGCAATCGCGCCCAGTGCTTTGGTGCTGGCAAACTGCGTGGACGGAATCAAAAGCGGCGACTTGTGACCGTACTTGGGAAACCACCACCTGTCCGCAGCCGTCACCGGCGTGGTCGTCGCGCTGTTGATTGCGGTCAGCGTCTGCGGGTCCAGCACCGTCACCGGCTCGTAGCAGTTGCCTTCCACGATGAACACAAAGCGCGGGGTCGCAGTTGGTGCCGCGTGGGTCAGTCGCGACATCAGCGGTAGCAGGATCGCACCGCTCGCGCTGGCCGCAATCCGTCGCAGCAGTGCTCGACGAGTCAGCGTGCTCATGGGCTTACTCCTTCCACGGTGCGATAAAGGAACGTGTCGCTCTGCACCAGCACGGTCAGCATGTCGAAGAACGAGCCGCTGCCTAGCGCGGACTCCATCGCAGCGAGCGTGCAAGCATCTTGTAGCGTCTCATCGCGGCCCGTGAAGTAGCGGAAGGCCTGACGGACAAAGCAGCGCTTCGCATACGTCGATCCGGCGATGGCTTTGGAAAACGCGATCGCATCTTGGAACGACCCGTTGAGCGCAGCATCTGGCGCGTTGGTGATTGTCGTCGCACCACTCGGAGCCTTGCCGTGATCGGTGGCGCGCAGAAAGCCCGCGTGGTCGTAGATCTCAAACGGGTAGCCGAGCGTGTTCATCAGGTTGTGGCAGCCCAGGCAGGTCGCCGAACTTGGACCCGTCACCGTCGCGGTATCTACACGCTCCCGCGCCGACGGTCCACGCGCCCCCAGCTTGGCCTGCACCATCACGTTTTCCAGCCCCGGAACCGTCTGACAGAACAGCTTTTCGCGCACCCACTTGCCGCGATGTACCAAGCTCGCATCGTCTTCGAAGTTGTTGCCATGCGCGGCCAGCCACGCCGGATGCGTCAGGACGCCGCTGCGCTCTGCCGGGTTCATCGTCACCCAGCGACCCGCCTGCGTGTTCGGCACCCCTTCGATGTTGTAGACCCGCGCCTGCGCCGACGTGGTGTTCGCGACCCCATCGCCGCAGACCTTGAAGACCGAGTTACAGACCGTGTTCGGAGCCACCTTGCAGTCGCTGTTGGTCGTGCAGGTCTGCGTCGTCAGGTTGATCTGATCCGAAGGAAGCCGCCAGTTCAGGCTCGTAAACAGCGCAGCAAAGACATCGCTGCGAGCCGTCGCGCTCTCCATCACCGTCCGCGCAATCGTGTCGTCTAGCTGATCGACCAGCGTGGTGTCGTGCATATAGAAGCGTGTCTGTAAGTTCACAAAGCCGGTGTACGTTCGGTCATAGATGCTCGACGTGGTCATAAAGCGGCTGGTCCCGCCCGGCGTGTCCTTAAAGGAACTGAGCGAGCCGCTGTACCCCAGCCACTCCCGAAAGAACCCGGTGATGCGCGGTGCCAGGTAGTACTCCCCACGCGCGGGCACATCGCGGGTGTCGCCCAGCGAGTCAAACAGCGTGTCGCGGCGTCCCAGATCCACCCCGCTTCCATAGGCCTTGATGAGCGCACTCATCACCGCTGGGTCTTGAATCGTTCCGTTATTGGCCGCCGCGCGGACCTGCTGAAGCCAGCCCAGGTTCGGGGCCGCATCATCGGGGGCTGGACCTGAAAAGCCCGTCCACAGCGGAGCGCCCGGTCGATGCGTGCTCAGGACCGATCCCAGCGCCAGCGCCAGCTCTTCACTGCTCAGACGGCGTCGTCCCGCCGGATCTCCCTCCACGGGGATGCCAAGCTCCGATCGAAACAGTGCGCCAGTGGTCATCCACGCCGCCGCCGCGATCTCTCGGCTGGTGGTGGTCCGCGAAGCGCCGGTCTGTCCTCCGCCCGGCTCCCGCGCAATCGCGGCCACCGCATACGCCTTCAGTCGCGAGACTTCGTCTGCGGTCGGCGTCCGTGCCAGCACCCCGATCTTCAGCAGCTTGGTGACGTAGTTGTCGATGCACGTGCTGGTCGGCATCGCCGTGTTCCAGAAGCACTGCAAGCTGGTATCCGTCGACACACTGTACGTGCGCACCGTGGCCAGCCGGTTGTCCCACGTCACCCCGGCTTCCGGCAGGTTCAGGAAGTACAGATCCAGCGTCGCGTCATCGACCGTCAGCCCATCCGAATACGTCGAGTACGCGCCAGCCGACTGACTGGAAAACGGATTCACATGGGCCGTCAGGTTCAGCGCGTTTGCGTCGTCCGGCGCGCCCACTCCATGTGTCCACTCTGGTCGATCGATGCGTCGCACCCGTCCCACGGAAGCACGCGGTGCCGTCGGGTTGTCACAGCGAAACAGTGCGCTCTGATCCAGCGTGTTCGGATCGATCTTGGTCGGCGTGATGGCCCCGCTGCAGCTTGTCTGGGCTCCGCTCGCAATCCAGTCACGAATCACCGCCGCTTCCGCAATCGGCATCGCGGCCCCCAGCGGCATGGTCGCGCCTCCGCTTGCGCCCTGCATACCCGTCACCTTGCGGTACAGCCAGCTTGCGTCGGGATTGCCAGCCACCACCAGTGGCTCATTGGGCATCGCCTGGCTGTTCTTGCCCTTCCAGGACCCAAGTCCGCTCGCGGTAAGGTCGGGATACTGACCGCCGGTCGCATGGCAGCCCGCGCTGCTGCATCGGCTGGCAAACACCGAGATCGCCGGAATCGAGGCGCAGTCACCACCGCCGGTTCCGCCGTCCAGGTATTCCGCGTGGTCCGAAGAACAAGCCGCAAGGCCGAGCCCAAGAAACAGAGTCGCTACTGCTGAAGCTGCTCGCATGCCGAACCATCCCCCTTGTTACACAAGGCACTGGGCCAGGCCCTGCAAGGCAGACATCCCCATACGCGGGCCCAAGCCACCCCGACTCCCAAGGCTCCGCAACCACTGCTACAGACGACACTATGCCCACGCCGTCCGCAGCCGAGCAAGCCAGCCCACCGCGCACCGAACCGTGTCCGGGTTCACCGACTTGTTACAGCGTTCGCTGATGCGTCGCTTCGCCCGCGCGTCCCCACAGCGAGATCCCGAGCAGCTGGGTAAACAGGGCGTCGGTCAACAGCCGCAGCGTCTTGCGCACATCGGGCGTCGGTCGCCACAGCTCCGCCATCACAACCCCCATCACCGCATCCATCAAGGTCCGCATCACCTGCTCGACCTGCGCGCGGTCAAGCTGCGGATGATCCTTGCGCACCCGCTCGGCGCACCGCTCGGCAAAGCGATCGCGCACCCTCACCACCAGATCCGCGCGTCCCAGGCGAAAGATGATGGCAATCGCCACCTTGGTCCGTCCCGGCGCGCTCAGGTACAGCGCCATCACCCGATCGAGCAGCTGCGTCACCAGCTCCGGCAGCGGCAGCTCTGGCCTGGTTTCCACAAAGTCCAGAAGGTGCCGGAAGTTTCGCTCGGTCAGCTCGGCCAGAAACTCATCGAACAGCGCATCCTGCCCATGAAAGTACTCGTAGATCGATCCGACCCCGACCCCGGCGCGATGGGCAATCGCCCGCATCGACAGCTCGCTGAGATCTTGGGTCCGCTCGATCAGCTGTTCCAGCGCCGTCACCACGGAACCGACCAGCGCGTGCGAGCGCTTTTGCTGCGGTCGACGTTTTCGAGAAAGGGGCTCCATCGACAGGTCTCCTGCAGGACGAGGTGGACGGTTCCACAGGCGACCTGCCGTCCCGGGAGCATATCACGGCAGCCGCTCCGCGCGTCCCCCAGCAGGCAAAGCGATGCCGACACGCGGTCCCGCATAGACCACGTTTGGGCAGACGACACCCCGTTTTGGGTACACAGCCCGAACCCCCCTTCAACAGGGTGATGACCCTTCCTGCGTACTCCCAGGACCACTTTCACCAGGGTGATGACCCTTCCTGAGTACTCCCCGAACCACTTTCACC
>CALMML010000045.1 GCA_937868485.1 uncultured Myxococcales bacterium
TCGTCTATCGACGAGGCGCTTGCCCGTGCGGGCACCGGGCTTGGCGCGCTGCAGACCGAGCAAGGCAGCTTTCCAGGAGATCTCAACCAAGGTACATCGGCGACTGCCCAGACGCTGATCACGGAGCGCTTTCTCGGTGTGCTCGATCCAGCAGAAGCCCAAGCAGCCGTCCGATGGCTGTCCGAGCAGGTACGCCGCGATGGCAGCGTGCCAGCCTACCCAGGAGCGGACTTTGGCTCGCTGATGGAAACCAGCTTTGTCCTGGGTGCCCTGGCCGCTGCGGGAGTTCCCGCTTCAGACCCCTTGCGACGACGATTGCAGGGCTGGATCGACTCACGAGGCGGATTCCGTGCGCTCGATCCACTCACGCTGACCTATCTGGCCATGGCAAGCCTGTTCCCGGTCAGCGCCCTGCCCAAGATGCCGATTGAGCACGCGCTCATTCCAGGCATGTCGCGCTACATCGGTCGAACCTTCGTGGCCTACTTCGGGCTCGCACTGCCGTACTTTCTGCCCGGCCTGATTCACGGAATGCAGTTCCAGGGACAGCGCATCGGACGCATTGCCCAGGCAGCGCGCGGGCGAATCATCGACCATGTGCTCGCCTTGCAGAACCCGGAAGGAAACTGGATCGGCAGTCAGTGGGCCACCACCATGGCGCTCAGCTGTCTGTTCGCGCTCGGACTGCCCATCACCCATGATGCGGTGAGCCGCGGACTGGAAAGCCTGGGCCGTCTCAAGCGCCGCGTCTCGACCCCGAGCGGAGAAGGCCACTACGTCATCGCCATCGACGGCTCGGTCTGGAACACCGCGATGGCACTACGCGTGCTGACCCGCGCAGGGACGGAAGGCTACCGCAAGGGAGAAGCCAACGCCCAGCAAGCGGTCGAATACCTGCTAGCCAGCCAAAGCGCCACCCCGGCACCGCAGGACTGGCTTCGCGTAGCGCCCGGCTCGCCCCGCAGCGGCGGCTGGTCTTTCGAGCCAGGCAATGTCCTTTTGCTCGATACCGATACGACCGCGATGGCGATGATGGCGCTGGCCGATCACGCCGAAAGCGCACGCATCCGATCCGCCATCTTGCGCGGCCAGCAGTGGCTTCTGGCGCTCCAAAACGATGATGGTGGCTTCGCGGCATTTACGCGCAACCAACGAACCGCTCCGCCGGGCGCGATGTTTGGACAAATGCCAGCCATGCCGGTCTCCCTCAAGGACCGGCTGCAATTTATGACAAAGCCGCCCGATGAGTTCGTTGACATGCCAACGGCGGATCTCACCGGACGAGTGCTCAGCGCGCTCGGTCGAATGGGCTTCCGTCGCGACAATCCAGCCGTCAGCCGTGCCGTGCGCTTCACCTATGGCCAGCGAACGGGCGACATCTGGTGGGGACGATGGACCACCAACTACCTGGCAGCGACTTCCTTCGTCTTGCCGGGGCTTATCGCCACAGGGGAAGACAAAGACAGCGAGCCCGTGCGTCGAGCGGTCGATTGGATCTTGGCCCATCAGAATGAAGACGGTGGGTTTGGCGAGTCCAACCAGACCTATGCCAATCCCAGCCTCGCCGGCCAAGGCCCAAGCAATGCCTACCTAAGCGGGCTGGTGTTGCAGGCGCTGTGCGCAGTCGGACATGCGCAAGGAAGCCCGGCAGCACGAATCGCGGACTATCTGTGTCGCAGCCAGCGCCCCGACGGCTTGTGGGACGAAAACCAAGCCGTTCAGATGATGGCAGCAGAGATGTTCTACAAAAACTTCGTCAACTTTCAGACCGCCCCCATCGAAGGTCTCGCCATCTATCGAGACGCCGTTCAGGGGACACAGGCCGTCGCCGCAGGTGAGCCATGATTGGGAAGCGGGTCGCAATTTTGGGTGGCGGCGTGGCAGGACTGACCGCTGCGCATGAGCTATCCGAGCGAGGCTTCGCCGTCCACCTGTTCGAGCGGCAGCCCATCGTGGGCGGCAAAGCGCGAACCATCGGCGTGACCGGCAGCGGCACGCAGGGACGACGAGATCTCCCCGGTGAGCATGGCTTTCGCTTCTTCCCAGGCTTTTACCAACACCTGATGGACACCATGCGGCGGATTCCCTATGGAGCCAATCCGCGCGGCGTGCTCGACAACCTGGTGGATACCACGCGCATCGGCGTCACCCGGCCCGGCACCCGCACGATGGTCAATGCCGTCCGCTGTCCGCGCACGCTGGCAGAAGTCCGAACCATCGCCCGCGTGCTCTGGGACAATGACTTTGCGCTCAACCTCAAGGACGTGGGCTACGGACTGGGCGCGCTGTTGCGCGTCGCCACCACCTGTCCCGAGCGACGCCGTGCCGAACTGGATGCCATTCCCTGGCACGAGCTGACCCGTGCCCAAGACGGCTCAGAGGGCTACAAGCAGCTCATCGCCAGCACCCTGCCCTTTGTTGCCCTCCGCGCGCAGTCCATCAGCTCCTCCACCACGGGCTCGATTGCCCTGCAAATGGCCCAATCGCTGCTCAAGCCCGGGACCTGCAGTGACCGCGTCTTGTCCGGCCCCACCAGCGATGTCTGGATCGAGCCTTGGCACGACCACCTGCGCCGCTTGGGCGTGACCTTCCATCTCGATGCGGAAGTGCGCGCGCTCCACAGCCAACACGGACGACTGCACGGCGTCACCATCCGCAGCAGCGGCCAAGACCAACAAGTGACCGCCGACTGGTTTGTGGCCGCCCTGCCTGTCGAGGTCATGGCCCAGCTCGTCTCTGCCGAGCTGCTCTGCGCCGATCCACAGCTGGCCCAGCTTCACACGCTCCGCCACCACACCCAGTGGATGGTCGGTATGCAGTTCTTCCTACGGCGAGCCCCCGCGCTGGTTCACGGCCACTACATTCACATGCAGTCCCCGTGGGCACTGACCTCGGTCATGCATCAGCAGTTCTGGCCCGACGGCTACCTGCAGGGCTTTGGCGACAGTGAGACGCAAGCCATCTTATCCATCGACATTTCCGACTGGAACACGCCCGGACGCTGCGGCAAAACGGCACGCGACTGCACCCGCCAGGAACTGATAGACGAAGTCTGGACCCAGCTGTGTGAGTCCATCAACGGGCCCAATGGCGCCGTCTTGCGAGACGATGACATTCAGTCCGCCTTTGTCTGCCCGAGCCTACAGCCCGCCACCGAAGATGCCCCCGCCCGCTATGACGAGCCCCTGTTTGTCAACTCGGCAGGCAGCTTTGCCCTTCGTCCTGCCACCAACACCGGGATCAGCAACCTGTTTCTGGCCGGAGACTACGTGCGCACCGACATTGAGCTGGCCTGCATGGAAGGCGCCAATGAGTCCGCACGACGAGCCGTCAACGCCCTGCTAGAACGAAGCGGCGCGCAGGTCGCATCCTGTTCGATCTGGCCGCTCAAGGAGCCGGCGGCGTTCTTGCCACTACAGACCCTCGATCGGCTGGCCTTTCAGCGAAGCAAGCCGTGGCTGTTTGATGCGCTCCCTCGCCCGCGTCCGCTCGCCAACCTGCTGTCCCGCTGACACCTGCGGTCCCGCTGAACCGATCCCCCCCACCCCACCGCCCTGTGGCGAATCGCGCGCCCGGTTTCCACTCGGCTGTGATACACGGCCTGCTAGCCATGCCATCCCTCGTTCACCTTCTCGAACAAAATGAGCGCTGGGCCCGCGACATGCTCGCCCGCGATCCCGAGTGTTTTTTGCGCCTGTCCCGGCAGCAAGCCCCCCAGTATCTGTGGATTGGCTGCGCCGACAGCCGCGTGCCCGCCAACCAGATCACCGGCCTTGCCCCCGGCGAAGTCTTTGTCCACCGCAACGTCGCCAACTTGGTCATTCACACCGACCTAAACATGCTGTCGGTGCTTCAGTACGCCGTCGATGTCCTGGGCATCCGCGACATCATGGTCTGCGGTCACTACGGCTGCGGAGGCGTCCGCGCCGCCCTCCAAGCCAAGCCCCTTGGGCTCATCGACAACTGGCTCCGCCACATCCAAGACCTTGCCCGCCAGAGCCGCCCCGAGCTAGACGCCTTGCAAAGCGAAGACGCCCGCGTCGCCCGCCTGTGCGAGCTAAACGTCATCGAGCAGGTCTTCCACGTCGCCGAGACCACCGTGGTCGCATCCGCCTGGGCCCGCAACCAGCCCGTCACCGTTCACGGCTGGATCTACGATGTCGGTGACGGCAGAATCCGCGATCTCGGCGTCGAGCTGTCCAGCCTCGCCGACCTCGAGCGCCACCGCAGCCGCCCCTAGCCCCCGCCGCCCGCTACCTGCCGCAGCAGCGCTTCCACTTGCTGCCGCTGCCGCACGGGCACGGATCATTTCGCCCCACGCTCGGCCCGCTGGCAGCCCGTGCCGATGCAGCCTGTCCCCCCGCTGGCGCGTCCATCACCTGCCCGTCTACATACAGCCACTGTCCCGACTCTTTGCGAAAGCGGCTCCGCTCATGCAGCCGCCCTTCCCCTTCTCGGCTCCGGTAGCGCGCGACAAACTCCACCTCCCCCGCTTCGTCCCCTTCCCCGCCCGCCACCGTGTCCACCACCTGGAGCCCCAGCCACACCGTCCGATCCCCACTCAGATCGAGCACCGGCGGCCTGCCTTCCTTCGCCCACGTCTTGTGCAGGTAGTCCCCCCGCCGACCCACAAACGCCGTATAGCGCGACCGCATCAGCGCTTCCGCCGTCGGAGCCGCCGCCCCACCCTCTACATATCGGCCACAGCAGTCCGCCCGCTCTGCCCCTGTCCCGCATGGACAGGCCGCCATCACACCGCTCCCGCCTGCGTCGCCCGCCGCTCGCCCAGCTCGCTCGCCACAAGCGCCAAGAGCCCCGGCACAAGCTGCCCGATGAGCGGCCCCGGATCGCCCAGCGACCACGCCCCGTACACCCCCGCCACCATCACGCAGCCCAGGCTGTAGCGCCGGAGCAGCGCCGACCGCAGCCCAAGTGAAAGCAAAAGCCCCGCCGCCAGAAAGCCGTTATACAGCCCCTGATTCTGCGCCAGCGTCGCACAGGCGTTCGCCGTCTGCTGCGACAGATGAAACGTCTCCAGCCCCGTGGGCTTGGTGAACAGAAACATCTCCAGCACCAAAAACCACAGGTGAAACAGCCCCACCACAGCCACCAAGATCGATCCAACGAGCCGCATCCCCCAGAAATATCACAATCCCATCTGCCCCCCGCCC
>CALMML010000046.1 GCA_937868485.1 uncultured Myxococcales bacterium
GTCTCGTCAGGCGGCAGAGCAGTCGTTTGCGGCGATTCGCGACGCGACGTCGATCAAGCGGCGCATCCTGGAGATTTACTTCAACGCGATTGAGTTCGGTCCGTACATCTACGGAATCGGACGCGCGGCGCGGCACTACTTTGGCAAGGAAGCCAAGGATCTGAACCCGCGAGAAGCGGCGTTCTTTTCGTCGATCCTGCCCAATCCCAAGCGTCGCTACATTCAGTACTGCAAAGGCGCTGCCGACGATGGCTGGGAAAAGTACGTGGAGCGGATCGTGCGGCGGGTTCACTCACGCGGGCGAATGACCGACGAGGATCTGCAAGCGGCGCTGGCGACCAAGCTGGTGTTCGATCGCAAAGAAGCGCTGTCGGAAAAAGAGTGTCAGCTGCTCGTGCAGTACATCGCGGAGCTGCCTCCGCCGGGTGCGCCGCCGCCACCGCCGCCGCCACCGGGGATTCCGCCGAAGGTGATTCCACCGCTGCCGCCTTGGGTGGAAATGCATCGCGGCAAGCTGCGCTACACGGTCCCCAAAGAGCCAAAAGAGCCCAAAGAGGCGAAGGGCCAGACGGAGACATCGGGCTCACAAGCGCCAGTGTTGTTCTAGCGGGTTACGCTTTACGGATTCATCCACAACCAGACAAAGACAACATGTCTACACGCAAGACCTTCGTCCTCGATACCAACGTCCTGCTCCACGATCCGCTGTCGATGTTTCAGTTTGCCGACAACGTGGTCGTGGTTCCCATCATCGTTCTTGAGGAAATCGATCAGTTCAAAAAGGAGCTGTCCGATCGCGGACGGTCGGCTCGTGAAGTCTGTCGACGGCTCGACGAGCTGCGCAAGCAAGGTCATCACCTGGCGGATGGTGTGACGCTTCCGTCGGGAGGTGAGCTGCGCGTGGTGCTCGGTTCCCATGAAGCGCCGCATGTGCTGCGCAACGCGCACAGCGCCGACAACATGATCCTGGGCGTGGCGCTGCAGCTGGCGAAAGACGGCGCCGAAGCGGTCATCTTGGTGACCAAAGACGTGAACCTGCGGATTCGCGCCGATGCGCTGGGTCTGACGGCGGAAGACTACGACGTCGAGCAGATCACGATCGAGGAGCTGTATCCGGGCTACGCCGAGCTGTCGGTCAGCGCGCAGGCGATTGCGTCGTTTTATCAAGACGGCAAGCTGCCGATCGAGACGCTCAAGAGCCAGTCGGACACGCTGCCGACGCACATCTACAACAACGAATATGTGCTGCTCAAAAACCGCGAAGGCGGGCCGCAGACGGCGCTCGGACGGCTGGATCACCTGGAACAGCAGGGTCAGGTTGTGCCGATTCGCAAGCTGCGAGAAGGCTGCTGGGGCATTCGGCCTCGCAACAAGGAACAGCACTTTGCGCTCGATCTGCTGCTAAACGACGACATCAAGCTGGTGACGCTGATTGGCAAGGCGGGAACCGGCAAGACGCTGCTCGCGATTGCGGCGGGGCTTCAGAAGGTCGCCGAGGAAAAGGTCTTTCACAAGCTGCTCGTCTCACGTCCGATCTTTCCGCTCGGGCGAGACATTGGCTATCTGCCGGGCACCGTCGAAGAAAAGCTCAATCCGTGGATGCAGCCGATCTACGACAACGTCGAGTTTCTGCTCGGGCTGTCGGGAACGGGCGGCAAGGAAAAGCGCGGCGCGCACTCGCATCAAGACCTGGTGGATATGGGCTTTTTGGCGATTGAGCCGCTGACCTACATTCGCGGACGCTCGATTCCGAACCAGTTCATGATCATCGACGAGGCGCAGAACCTGACGCCGCACGAAGTGAAGACGATCATCACGCGCGTCGGAGAAAACACCAAGATCGTGCTCACCGGCGATCCGTATCAGATCGACAACCCGTACGTCGACGCGACGAACAACGGACTCACGACGGTGGTCGAGCGCTTCAAAGGCCAAGCCATCGCGGGCACGGTGTCGCTGTTCAAGGGCGAGCGCTCCAATCTCGCCGAGCTGGCGTCGAACCTTCTGTAACTGCGTCTTTGCCAAGCGGAGCACGACGATGAAGAGTCACGGCTTTGACTTCGACCTGTTTGTAATCGGTGCGGGCTCCGGTGGCGTGCGAGCCAGTCGCGTCGCGGCTCGTTACGGCGCGCGCGTTGCTGTCGCCGAATCAAGCCGCATCGGTGGAACCTGCGTAAACCTCGGCTGCGTTCCAAAGAAGCTGTTTGTCTACGCATCGCACTTTCGCGACGACTTTGAAGACGCGGCAGGCTTTGGCTGGTCCGTCGATCCGCCACGCTTTGACTGGACGCAGCTGCTCGCCAGCAAAGATCGCGAGATTGCCCGTCTGAACAAGATCTACAAAGGTCTGCTCGACGGGGCCGGTGTGACGCTGTTTGAGTCGCGCGCGCGCCTTGTCGATCGCAACACCATCGCGCTGTCCGACCGCCAAGTCACCGCCGAGCGCATCTTGATTGCAACCGGCGGAAAGCCGCACCTGCCGACGCTGCCAGGGATTGAGCACGCGATTACGTCCGACCAAGCGTTTCATCTGCCGAGCCTGCCTCGTCGCATTGTGATCGTCGGTGGTGGCTACATCGCCGTCGAGTTCGCGGGCATCTTCGCTGGGCTCGGTGTGCAGGTGACGCAGCTGTATCGAGGCTCGCTGTTTCTGCGCGGCTTCGATCACGACCTGCGGATCGAGCTGGCCGAGTCGATGCGGCGACGAGACATCGATCTACGCTTTGACAGCGATGTCGAGCGCATCGATCGCAATCCCGACGGGACGCTCACGCTGACGCTGCGCTCGGGTGATCAGCTTCAGACCGACCTCGTGATGTATGCCTCGGGACGGACGCCCAACACGGCGGGACTGGGCCTAACCGAAGCGGGCGTCGTGCTCGATCAGGATGGCGCGGTCGTCGTCGATGCCTACTCGCAGACCAGCGTACCCAACATCTGGGCCGTCGGTGACGTGACCAATCGAATGAACCTGACGCCGGTCGCGATTGCCGAAGGCCAAGCGTTTGTCGAGACGGTCTTTAACGAAAACCCGCAGAAGCCCGACTACGACAGTGTTCCGACGGCAGTGTTTAGTCAGCCCTCGCTCGCAACCGTCGGACTGACCGAAGAAGCCGCGCGCAGTCAGCACCTGGGCATCGACGTCTACAAATCGCACTTCCGTCCGATGAAGAACACGCTGTCAGGTCGCAATGAGCGAACGCTGATGAAGCTGGTCGTCGAAAAACAGAGCGGCAAGGTCATCGGCGCACACATGCTCGGTCCTGAAGCTGCCGAGATCATCCAAGGCATCGCCATCGCGGTTCGCGCCGGAGTCCGCAAGGTCGACTTCGACCGCACCATCGGCATCCATCCAAGCGCCGCCGAAGAGTTTGTGACGATGCGCACCCCGCAGAGCTAGCCTCGCCCTTATTCGTAGCGCAGCGCTTCCACCGGGTTTAGCTTCGCCGCTCGCCACGCGGGATACAGTCCAAAGAACACGCCCGTAAAGACGCTCGACGACAGACCGAGCGTAATCGCCCACAGCTTGTAGTGCGGCGTCCAGCTTCCCAGCGCCATCGTCAGGATCTTCGACGCCACAAACACCAGCGCCATCCCGCCGAGCACGCCAATCAGCCCACCGAGCCCGGCGATGATTCCCGCTTCGAGCAGAAACTGCCACAGGATGTCTCCCTTGGTCGCGCCGAGCGCCCGACGGATGCCAATCTCGCGCGTGCGCTCCGTCACCGTCACCAGCATGATGTTCATGATGTTGATGCCTCCGACGAACAGCGACAGCGCGGCGGTACACAGCATCAGCACGTTGATCACCAAGAAGATCACCTCGGCCTGCTGCTGCGAGTCTTTGTCTGAGTCGATCTTGAAGTTTTCGACGCTGTTGTGCCGTCCGAGCAGCGTTGCTTTGGCCCACACGCGGCCTCGTGCCACCGCCTGAATCAGGTCGCCCACCTGCGGCACGATGCGCAGGAAGATGCTGTCGAACTTGCGCGAGTGCCGAATCACACCTTGAAACGTCGTCGCCGGCACCACCACGCGGCGATCCCACATCCACGTTCCTGGTCCCGCCACCATCGGCGGCTTGTGCGCCAGCACACCGACCACTTGCCAGCGCACATCTCCGATGGTGATGGCCTTGCCGTTCAGATCCGGCGTCGACTCGAGCAGATCCTTCCACACTTCCCAGCCGATGACACAGACCCGCGCGCGCTGCCGCAGATCGTGCTCGTCGATGAAGCGGCCTCGCTCCAGCTTGACGTGATACAGGTCCAGCGCCTGCGCCGACGCGCCCAGCACCATCACGTTTTTGTCGACGCTGCCGACCTTGGCTTTGTGTCGCCAGTCCATCAGCTCCCCTTCCGCCGGGGAACCTCCCGTGGCGGCGCTGTGATCGAGCGCCCGCTGATCCAGGACATCAAGCGCGCGCTGAGGCCGATTGCGCTGCTTTTCCGGCGCCGCTGAGTTCTCGATTTCGATCACGTCTTTTTCTTCGACAAACTGCTGCGTCGACGACAGCGCATCTTCGCCGCCCGCGAGCAGCCCCGACAAAAGCACCACCGAGCCCGCCCCGATGATCATCCCGAGCAGCGTGAGCAGCGCGCGCATCTTGTGCTGCCGAAACGAGTGCAGCACGCCCGCCACCAGATCCACAAACGACGCAAACATCGACATCGCGCGCTCCTTTTACTGGCTGCGAATCGCCACCACCGGATCGAGTCGGCTGGCACTGCGCGCGGGCCAATATCCAAACAGAAGACCAATCAGTCCCGACGACGACAGCGCAATCACCACCGCTGGCTGCGAGATCAGCGTCAGCCACGTCGGCTTAAAGTGCGAGATGACCGCCCCACCGAGCAGCGCCCCGAGCACGCCCATCCCCGCTCCCATCGCGCCCCCGACGCCCGACAAAAGCGTCGCTTCCACCAGGAACTGACGACCGATGTCCGACGGTGTTGCCCCGAGCGCTTTGCGGATTCCAATCTCGCGAACCCGCTCCGACACCGACACCAGCATGATGTTCATGATCCCGACGCCCCCGACGACGAGCGAGATGCTCGCGAGCAGCCCGACGATGACCTTCATGATGAGAAACACCTGAAAAAAGCCCTTCAGCCGCGTCTCGAAGTCAAACAGCCGAAAGTCGTCGATGCCGTGGTGTCGCTCGAGCAGCAGCGCGTTGACGATTCGCTTGACGATGTCGTTGTGCTTCGGGTTGTCCGTCAGCAAAAACATCCGTCGCCCCAGCTTGCCCACAGCCGGCATTCGATCGAGCAGCGTATCAATCGGCAGCAGCAGCAGCTCGTCCCACTTCCAGCCAAAGCCCATGCCCCAGCGGTCCACTTTCTGAAGTCGACCGACCACCTTGCAGTGCGTGCCCGCGACGGTGATGTTGCGTCCGATCACCTTCGTTCCTTCGCCCCACAGCTTGTTGGCCAGCTCGTGTCCGATGACGCAGCTCCGCGTTCGCCCCGCGATGTCTTCTTCGTCCAGCCCGCGACCTTCGGCCAGCTGATAGCGAAAGAAGCGCAGAAACGTGGCATCGCCCCCGACCAAGTCGCCTTGTAGCCGCGTCCCGCTGTCCGACTGGAGATCCTGTCGCCACGACGACACAAACTGCGTCAGCGCCACCAGATGCGGCACCTTGCGCACCGCTTCGGCGTCGTGCCGGTCGATTCCGCCCAGGTGCATTGCTTCTTTGCCCTCGGCCTGCTCGGGCTTGGCCGGCCACATCGAGATAAGCCGCGCCCCGCCCAGCTCCTCGAAGCTGCGCGACAGCGTGCCAAAGCCCGACTCGGCCAGCGACGTCATCAGCACGATCGAAAACGCACCAATCACGATCGAAGCCACCGTCAGCGTCGAGCGAAACAAGTTCGCGCGCAGCACCCGCAAGGCAATTTGTAGATACGTCAGCCACATCGGCGGTCTCCGTGCAGTCGATCGTTGCTCGGCCTGTTGCGTCTTGAACCGACCCCGACCCTACTTGAACTCGTTGGCCGCAGCCGACGGAGGCCGAATCACCACTTCATCCGCTTCCGCCACCCCCGACAGCACTTCTTGCTCGCGATCGTTGCGCACCCCGACCTTGATCTCGATCTTGTCCGCCGTCTTGGCTTGGCCCGGCTGCTTTTCGACCAGCTTGCTCACGTAGAACTTGCCGTCTTCTTTGAGCACCGCCTCAATCGGCAGCTTCAGCACGTCTTTGCGCACGTCGATGTGAAACTTCACGTCCGCCGTCATGCCGGGCCTTATGTCCGACAGCGCGCCCGCGTCCAGCGTGGCTTCCACCGGGAAGATGTCCGTCTCCTTGCCTTTGGGCGTAATCGCCGCTGGCGCAATCTTGGACACCTTCGCGCTGTAGCTCTTGCCGGGCAGCGCATCGAGCGACAGCGTCACCTTCTGATCGAGCCGCACCTTCGCCACGTCGATTTGGTTTAGCTCGACCTTGGCAATCAGCGTCGACATGTCCGCCACCACCAGCAGCGACTTGTCGTCAAAGGTTGCCATCGTGCCGGGCACCACCGTCTCACCCGCGCGGATCGTCCGCTGAATCACCGTCCCGTCGATCGGCGCCACAATCCGCGAATAGCGGAGCTGATCTTCGGCCACCTTCAGCGCTTCTTTGGTCTGCGACAGCGCGATCTTGCGCGTCGTCCACTCGTTTTCCGCCAGATCCACGTCCGCTTGCGCCACCGCTCGGTCCAAGAGCGCCCGCTTTCGCCGGTCCAGCGTCACCTTCGC